>NZ_QTMW01000058.1:0-28153 GCF_003604005.1 Bacteroides sp. OF03-11BH
AATGTTAAACAATCATATACAAGACTTACATGTCGCAGCCAAGCTTCTTCCACAACTATCATCTTCCGAACCCCATGCAAACGTCTCATTTTGTTAATAAACGCCTCCATGATGATGACAGTCACGACCGGGAAAAGGATTTTGTGCTCCTTAATTTCGTCAATTTCAAATACCACAAAACGCTTGTTCAACAGGTCGAGCTGCTCATCCGAATTCAGCAGATAATCATATTCTCCACCACGGTAGTATGGAGCCAATACATTCAGAAAGTTAGTGAGATCGAAATCCTTCTCGCGGTAATGCTTCTCCTCCAGTATTCCACGGAACTCTCCCTGTACGAACTCGTAGAAAGTATTAAAAGAAGGAACCAGTTCATTGTCCTCCTTTATCTTTTCAAGGAACAGGTTAACCGCCATTGAAAGGGCTACTTCCTCGGCACGGGTAATGACTTCCGTATCCCTTTTCCAGAGTGACATGATCAGTGTTTTAATGGACTCTTTCTTCTCCAGGTCAAAGACCTTATCCTCGGTAAAGAATGGATTAAAAGCTATCGGGCGTTTTTCACTATAGGTATAATACACACCGTCCTCACCGTTTGTACGCTGATGGATCAGGTCGCATAAGCCCTTGTAACTGTTACCTATATCGATCAATATAATGTGGGTGCCCTGTTCCCAATATTGCCTGACGAGATGGTTCATAAAAAACGACTTGCCCGAACCGGATGGCCCGATGACCAGCTTGTTACGGTTGGTTGTAATACCGCGACGCATCGGCTCGTCCGAAATATCCAGATGCAGGGGCTTCCCGTTTGTCCGGTCTGCCATTTTGATACCGAAGGGCGACAGGGAATCCGCATAGTTCGTCTCTTCCGTGAAAAAGCAGACTCCCTGTTCGATGAAAGTAAAAAAGGACTCCTCCGAAGGGAAATCCCCCTCACCGCCGGGAATGCCCGCCCAATACAAGGCAGGCGCGTCAATGGTATTGTAACGGGGCTTGCATCCCATCAGGGCCAGGGCGGAACCGGTATCGTTCTTTATCACCTTGAGCTTCTCCCGGTTGTCCGACCATGCCATGACATTGCAATGGCAACGGATGGCGGTCAGCCCGAAAGAATGCGCCTCGTCCAGATACGCGTCAATCCACTGCTTGTTGAGCTGGTTGGCACGGCTGTACTTGGAAAGCGAGTGCATGTTACGTGCCGTCTTCTCAAAGCGTTGCAGGATTTCTGCCGAATCATCAATGAACAGGAACTGGTTATAGATATGGTCACAGGAGAGCATCAGCCCCACAGGAGCGGCAAAACTCAGACGGCAGTCACTGCGGTCGGTGGAGTATTTCTCATAGCGGGTATCCGTCTGGACACTGCCGGGAAGATCATCCACGTCGGAAAGCGTATGCACGCAGAGCGTATTGTCCCCGATGCGCATCTTGGACGCGCTCATCTGTATATCCTTCAGTGTGGTCGTGTCCTGTTGTGAAAGAGAAAAATATTTCTCGATCAGTCCGGCCTGTTGCGGTGTGCCGACAATCTCATCGGTGGTCAACCGTTCCAGACGGATAAAGACCGAGTCATTCAGGATGCGCTCGAACTGGTCGACACTCTCCAGAAAGCGGCTGACCGCATCCTTGTCCCGGACTTCCTTCGGAATGATATTCCCCCGGCAGAGGATGGAGAAATTGCTCCGGCTACGGCTGCGCTCCCTAGTCGTCTTAGTGATGAACAGGTAAGAAAAATGATTTAAATAAGGCCGTTCATTGAAATGCAGCTCGAAAGAACGATCCAGAAAGCTCATCCCGTCTTTATGCGTGTCGGCCCTGTAATTCTCTTTCAGGAACCAGTCCTGGCGGTGTACTATCGTATAGTTCGGCAGTACCTTGACTGCCTTTGTTCATGTGCCGTGCATGGATACATAATCTGCGGAAGTGACCGTGAACAGCTCCGGCAGAAAGACCTTGAAGCCGATGGTCACGTCCGCGTCTTTGGAGAGAATGCACCCTTCCTCCACGGACAGGATCGGAAACTTACTTTCCAGCGTTGCGGCTTTTAATATATTTCTCATGAATGCGTTTTTTAAATAAGGAAGATATACGTTTGCGATTGATGATATAGGACGGGTGGTACTTGACTACGGCCAGCTTCATCAGGCCGTTGGGACCATACTTCTTGTTCAGGTAGAACACCCCGAAGATCAGAGAGAAAGCGGAGAGGACACCGAAACCGATACAGAACCACCGGTCAATACCTATCATATAGAAGATGACGAACAGCAGGAAAATGGCCAGCAAGCCCCCGACAAAGAAGTACAGGTATTGTGCCTGCAAGCCGTTGAATTCCACGTTGCGGCCGATTCCCTTGTTGATATTGTATTCCATAGTCTGCTATATTACAGGAAGAAGGAACGAAGGACTGTCGCCGCGACGATGAGGAAGACGCAGGCTCCAAACCAGCTCCCGGCGGTTTTACCTGTGTCGGGGTCGCCGCTGCTGAACTTCGAATATACCTTAATGGCACCTATCAGCCCCACAATAGCCCCTGCCGCATATATCAACTTGGTGGCGGGGTCAAAATAACCGGTAAGCATGGATGTAGCCTTTGTTATACCGGCACTTCCGTCCCCTTCGGCATAGGCACCCAAGGTGGAAACAGCTATTCATGCGATAAGCGCAACCGTCTTTTTAAAATGTCTTTTCATATGCAATCTAATTTTTTAGTGTGAATAAAAATCTTGTTTCAAACAATCCGCAGGAAGTTGCCCTCCTGCGGATTTGTCTCTTGCAACCACGATGTCTTTTTAGAATCAACCTGAGTCATAGTAACCAATCATAGGTACCTCCGTTTTTAAGGGGTTAATCACTCTTTTAATGTTCGCTCCGGTAAAGGGAAAGGATCAACCGGAATCATAGAAGCCTCTCATATCTCTATATCTTCTTTTCTAACAGGTTATACACTACGTCTCAAGAACTCGTCCTGCCCGGATCAACCGGAGTCAAAGAAATCTTTCATGCTTTTTCGTCTTTTTAGGTTATACATTCTGTTTTAAAACTCGCTGCACCCGGATCAACCGGAATCATAATACTGTCTCATATTCCTTACTTGTTCTATTTATTCGGGCACATGCTCCCTAATATCAAATTCCCGGAGAATGTCGTCCCTATTCTTTCCTGTCAATAAATGGGGCTCGCCCCGGTCCACATACAAGCGCATATAGCGTTTCAGTTTATCGCTGCTTCCCAGGACGCTCGCCTGCAGTACCCTTTCCATGTTCGTGCCTTCCAGCTTTTGGAAAGTCTGCCGGGCCTGTTCCTGTTCCGCTTCCGTAAGTTCGTCCGATGCCATTGCTTTCTCAATCATATCCATATCGTCAAAGGTGACACCGGTTGCCCGGTGGGGATTGCTCCGCTGTACGTATCCTGTAATCTCGTAGCGTTCGGGAATCTCCTCTTTTTCTTCACCGGAAGAAGGAGAGGCCTCCCGCATATAATCAATTTCAGGATAATTCAGTTTTTGAAAAGGAGCCGGGACTTCCGGGAATTTCGTATTCTTATCAAGGGGTTCGCGCACTCGGAGAACCGGCTCTGTTTTCTTTTCGGGAGTAAAGGTATCACTCTTTTCTATGCCTGATTCAGGCTGTCCGCTATTGTCATCTATTGTCAGTGATTGTCGTATTTGGTATCGGCTTTTGCCTATTATTTCCGTCTCGGATGAGGAAGCTGCCGGATGGATGGTGACAGGCGTAGCCCGACGTTCCTTCCTGTCCTTTCTGCCTCTCCATGTGAAAATGCTGCCTGTATGCACATACTTTTCAATACTCAGGTAAGAGGCATAAATGAACAGGATAATAAAAAGGTATTCCATGTCCTTATGATTTTAGTGATTGGTAATACTTCTCCAGCACGGCATTTATCAATCCGCCGTTCTCTTCGAAATGATGTGCCAGCACCTGGTTTACAAAACCGGCTACGGTCACTTCGCCACGTCCTACCGCCCATACCAGGGACGAGATGCGGCGATGCAGGCCGGCATCGATATGCAATGATTTACGGGATTTGGTTCTGACCGTATTCAGGAAGGACGCCCTGTAAGCGTCGATTTCCCCGGTGGTAAAGACCGGAGCTTCGCTACTCCCGGCAATCTCCTCTACCGTATCCTCCGGCTTCGGGGATGCACTCGTTGCAGGGGAGTCCGGTCGTATCGTCCCTTTCCTGGCGACAATATCCAATATGGCCTTCTCGTCAATGCTCCGGGGGTCAAATCTCTTTTTTCCGCTGTCCATAATTCCCCTTATTATAAGGTGTGGGTGGTATCCAGATGTGTTACGGCACATAACTCATCTATCAGTTCACAGAGACCCGAACCTTTTATCTGGCGGTTGTCGGGAGGGAACAGTGTGGAACGGAAGATACTGTTCTTCAGGGAGCTCAACTCCTTGTTATAGCGTTTGGTATCCGGTATCCGTGACTCCAGCAGGTGTAACTCCGCTTTTTGTATGACACGGTTCCAGGACTCGTAGCTTTCTGTCCGTTCACGCTTGTCGACCATGTTCCAGAAAAGATAGATGCCTTTCAGGTTACAGTTGTGCCTGGCAATCAGTTCTTCCTCCACCACCTCGGCAAACTGGAGGGAACTCTGCATGACGACATTATCGGCCTTTAGGGGGATGAAAATGTAATCTATTGCGGAAATGGTATGGACAACCCCTTCGCTGCGGAGGGTTCCCGGAAGGTCGAACAGTACGACATCAAAGACGGCATCCTGCTCTTCGATGTAGCGGTACAGGTCTTCTATCGCTTTCTCCGGATTGCTTTTGATTACCGGATAGGAACGTTTCCGGATTTGTTCATGCTGCCGGTAGAGGGCCACTTTGAGAAAATCACTTTCCTGCACGCTTTCTATGTCCCGGTCACGCATCCGGGAGATGCTGTGCTGGGGGGAGTCGCAATCCACGACACCCACCTTCAAACCTTTCTGGTAGTGAAGGATACTGGCCACCAGAACTGTGAAGGCAGACTTTCCGACTCCTCCTTTCTGGCTGGCAAAGGCAATTAATAACGGTTCTTTTTTCATACGCTTTCTTTATATAATCAGATAAAAATATAATGCTGTAAAACTGTAATGCTTATAATTGTATATCGTTCTACACTGCAAAAGAAAGGAATGCCGGGAAAAGATGAAATACCCTGTCACGGATAGTCATGGATAGTCAGGAATTGACAGGAGGAAACGCCGTCAGGCAGACAGGAAAGGTTGCAATGAAAAAAGAAAAATCCCTGCCTCATCTTTGAAGCAGGGACTAATAATAAAGGAGCGATACCGGTTACCGGACGTAACCGGCGGCTTGCAAGTCCGTCAGGAAATGTTCAGGGGTATCGGTGGCAACTGACACGCCATGCAGCTCCCCGTAACGCCGGGCAAAGTTCTCCATATACTCCTGATCCGTGCAATCATAGTCGAACCGGCTCCCCTCACGGAGCAGCCGGACGAACTCTTCCGGGCTGGCGGCGGTTATCTGACCGCCATCCAGCAAATGATAAGTCTGTATCATACCGCTAACTTTTTAGTTCTAAGTTTAAAAAATAATTTCTGTTTCCCGTCCAGGAAGGGTAACTCCTCCAATGTCATCCGGCTGGGAAGGCTGGATCTTTTCGCAAAGGTAATTAATCCGTTCAAGAACCGGATCCAATTCTCCATCTTTGTGAAATTGGTCGTACCGGAATGCTGGCGGAACTCAACGGTCCGGTGCCTAGAATAAGCCTCAAAATTGACCTTGTGGTATCGGTCATTATTAAAGACCTCCCGCAGGCCGTCTATCGTCCTTACCGATTTGATTCTCTCGTCGGAAACACCGGAGAGGGTTTTGCAGTAGGTATTGTTCCGGCGTGTCCTTGGCATAAAGGCATCAATCAGGTGTTCGAGATGCTTGTAGGTCAAAGTCAGATTCTTCCAGGTGTCCAGATTGAAACCAGCCGCATCCATATGGACATGGAACCCGCAACTGTCATTCACTTTTGCATTACAGATGTCAAGCACCCAGCATACCGTTTCCAGCTCTTTCAGGCCATTCTCACCCACCAGTATCGGGCTGACCAGCTCGAAAGTATTATTTCCCTGCAGGCTGCTGTCCGTCACCAGCTTCCAATGATCCCTGGTCGTGTGGTTATAACCCTCAACGGCAACATGGATACCGGCCTCCCTCAATTCGCGTGCCAGTCTTTCCATATTACAGTTATAGGCTTCAATCTCAATACCGAACTTGTGGGTGAAGGTGTAATCCATCAGGGTGGTTGCTGCCCTGTTCAGCAAGACTCCACCTTCTCTTTCAAGCATTTTCTTCTCAACATTATATACAAAACCATAGTTGCCACGTGTCACCAAATCGGCAATTTCCCTGCGCATCAGGCCCAGACGGAGCAGCTGCTCAATCTTGCTCGTCTTGGTGGTACTCTGTTCTAAGATATTTCTAACTTGTTCGTTCATAGCTTTTTATCCTTTATTATTATACCACTAAGGTAGCATAATAAACCCACATGTCATAGTATTAGAAGCCTTATTGTCAGACTGTTAGCTTAGTTTAGCTAAGGCTAAATACCCTTATTTTATGTATCCGATTATAACATTGCAGCAATCTACAAGGACAGCAATACAGCAATCTACAGTTCAGGGAACCTGTCTTTTTTTCTCATCGTTTCCCCGGTTAGGGAGATTAGATAATTATGCTTATTTTTGTGCATTGAAAACTTAACCCGTAACGAATAGATTATGATGAAATACCTGATTGTGTCCGACATACATGGCTCGTTACCGGCACTGGAACAAGTGCTGGCATTTTACAGGGAGCAGCAATGCGGAATGCTTTGTATTTTGGGAGATATCCTGAATTATGGTCCCCGGAACGGGATACCTCAAGGACTTGACCCGAAAGGGATCGCAGAACGTCTCAATGCGATGGCCGGTGAGATTGTCGCCATCCGTGGAAACTGTGATTCGGAGGTGGACCAGATGCTGCTGGACTTTCCCATCCTGTCCGATTACACCCTGTTGGTGGATAATGGAAAACGTTTCTTTCTCACCCACGGACATATCTACAATGAGGACAGACTGCCGAAGGGAAGGTTCGATTGTCTTTTTTATGGTCACACCCACCGGTGGAAACTTGAACGGACTGAGCATACAGCGGTCTGCAATACCGGCTCCATCACTTTCCCGAAGGACGGGAACATGCCAACATTCGCTATTTACTGTGACGGTACGGTATCTGTTCACCGGCTGGACGGCAGCAGGCTCAAGGAACTTTCTCTCTGATGGGGAATGTATAATAACAGCCTATTATAATTGTAGCCTTTTATAATTGCTTATCCATTATACAAATATAGCAATATCCAAAACGCCAATTATTCAGTTGTCACTGTGTAACATTCCAAGAGACTACAGATATAATAGTATTCGGATTATCCGATTATCAAAATATTCAGTTCTCTGAATATTCAATTATCACGAAAAAGAAGCCATCTGATGTGTCGGATAATCGTAGAATGCTCTACTATTACAGGAAGCTACAGCCTATTCCGCCTCCGGAATATTGGTAAAAAACGCCAACTTTCCTGAAGAAGCAGACCGAAATCGGGAGAGGTTGCCATCGGGAGGGAGGCACCAGTCGGGGCAATCTACAGTTCTACTTAAAAACGTTGTCCCCGTAGAGGGGACAGCAAGTTGTGTTTTCGTTTAACGAAAACCGGACGGTTTAACGGCATATTCCGCCGCCAAACCGTTCCTCAGAATATAGCTCCAGAGTCGCAAATTCAGCCAGAAAGAAACTGCATGTTGCAAGAGTTATTTATTGATATCTTCCTTTAAAGACTTGATTCTTTTATTATTAATCATTCTTCCCGGCTTGATTGAACTAAAAATAAAAAATAACTGTTACCCCAATTCCAATTGCAATGAATTTGGTTTTGGCATTTATCATCTTTAGTAGCTGTAATACATCCTTCTAAACTCTTCCCCTTGGTCTTGTTGGTCTGGTAACATGTTTGGATGGTCCCTACCAGAACTTATAGTTAAAGTAAAAACGGAATTGTTTTTTGTAATATCCCTTACAAAAAATAGGAAGTCCCAAATTAGATTCTGAATAATTAATTTTAAAGGCATTCTTTATGTCATCTAAAGAATTAAAAAATAGATTGCCATCTCCTTTTGTATCATCAGAAATAAGATATAATGTGATAATTGATTTTTGTAATATTTCTGTGTCTTTAGGGGAAAAACTTTGAAGACTTGACTATATCCTGTATTTTACAGGAAAGTATAAATTTGGACTGTGAACTAGAAATAAATTAGGGGATCTTTTTATTGGGGAGAACGTATGAACTGGTATATATTGGTATTGATAATTGACGTACCAGCTGTGCATCTGTCCATTTTCTATCTCGGTAGCGATATACAAGGTTGGAAGATGAATACAGAAGGGGTTGCACAAATGAGAAGAATTTAGTGGCTATACTGTTTTCGCTGTGCTGTATGCTGGCGGGAAGGATACTCCTTTTGGGAAAGTAGAAAGATAAAAGGCAGTCGGGCACTAGAGATAAAAAGTGAGAGGAGCTCCATAGAACGGAAGCTCTCCTCTTTTATTTTTTTATTTTGTACTAAGTTATAAGATTCCGGCTTGTCACAAGCAAGAATAATATAAGCAGATTCCTGTTTCACAACAGATATCTATGCCGCAAAGATACATGAAATATATATTAACACAATGATTTAACGGGTTTTGTTGGGGAAGCTGTCTGTGACGGGGGAATGGACGCTAAGGTGCTTGACATACTGGAGAACTGCTTCGAGTGGAACAGGGACAGGAAACTGATACGGAAAATAAGGAAAGAGGTGGAGGACTTCGAGCGTTGGACGGAAATGAAGGCGGCAGAAATGCTGCGTGCCAAGAGGCAGCAAAAATAAATCTCATTTATATCATATTATGCAATATACAAAGCTGATAAAATATTCAAAAAAAAATATTTTATCAGCTTTCAAATAATGAATTACTACATAACCTACATTAAGAAGTGCATTAGTATATAGAAAGTAGTGAATATACACTAGTTACGATAAGCCGAGTTTTTTTTACTAAAGATGGTGGCGAAGATTCTTGTTTCATTACTTCTCTGTCATCGAAATATGAAGTTAAAAACATAATTGTCAAAATCAACAAACGTGTATACTGTTTTATAATTAATATAATTAAGGTTAATACTGAATACGTTAAAAGTCAAAAGTGCCATGTTTATAAGAGGACCGGGAAGGTTTATAATAATCCTCACCCGGGGTCTGGGGTTGTATAAAATCTTGTCTGAATATTTCTGTAGGATTATCTGTAATTAAATCTGCATCATGGGTATATATGTTAAAATAGCACTCTGGATCTGTTTTTTGGTTATATGGTCCTTCTCCCACAAAAGAAAATTTGTAAAAACCAATTTTTTCTCCGTCTTTTCTGACTGTAAGGAACCAGACATTACCACTACTTATCGTTTTAAATCTCAATCCGTTTAATGATGAATAAGTTTCCTCTATAAACTGGCCATTCAAATATGTCTGTTTTTTACAAGTAAAAGGTGACTCAAATCTACCACCTTCAGCTGGTAGAATAAAAGGATTCTGTTCCGAATGGATTTTATACACAAATGTCAACTTTCCTTTATCTATAATTAGTGGAATTTTTTCTACTTTTATGCCATTAATAGTAGAGTAAGAAATCTGTAAATCAGCATTCAAAATTTTATCTTCTTTATTAATATTTGAGGTTATATTTAATACTACCTGATCGCCCTCCACTTTTGTTTCTATATCAGAAAAAAGAGTTTTATCAAATTCTACCGAAACATCCCTGGGAATAATCGGAACCTCTGAACTTAAAACATCATCTATTAATGTTTTTTTTATAATCGTAATCGTAATAATACGTTTCTCTCCAAGACAGCTAAACGGTTTGGATGCGTCCTTACTTGTTAATACTTGATACTCTGTTTTTCTATTGTTTTCCTCTTTTTGACAGGATAACAATGCTAAAGAAATAAACAAAAGAATAAATACCTTTCTCATATTAATGCAAATTAGTTACTATAAATAAAAGTAATATTTAATATTGTTGAAACCTCAACATCTGATACAAACTCTTTTGCGGAATCAACAAATTCATTTTTACTATTATAAGATAATTGAACAACAAGTATTTTGTTTTGAGAGCTTTATTTTGACCATTATCTTTTTTATCTTATTGGTATGATTATAAAACATATACTACAATTCTGGAAGAAGAATTGAATGTCCTTATAATGCAAAAGCTTTTTTACTAGATAAAATCAATAATATCATATTGTAAATATAAGGCTAAATCTGTATTTTACAGTTATAAAAAAAAACTTTAAATCTAACAAATAAATTTATATATGTATTATAATCAAATTCTTAAGATTAAAGTATCCGGAATTATCTAACATAAAACTAACATTTATATTTTAAAATAGAATCAGCTCACAAGCTATTTCTAGCTAAGCATTTCCGGTACCGTGAATGATGATTTCGGTCTGGTTACCGGTGCGTCAGTCTTCGTAAAAGGTACAAGCAACGGTTGTATCACCGACTGCATTAGCCAATGTATCTTCCGAAGAAACCTTGGTCATTTCATTCATTGGTTATCAAACACAAGAAGTTCCGGTAAACAATTAGCGGAAGTTTTTCATCAACTTAAGAGAGGGCTCACAACAACTGCAAGAAGTAGTGGTAATGGCAATGGGTTATGGTGATGTCCGCTGCAAACACCTAACAGGTTCTATCGTTAAAGCAGACATCAAGTTATTTGGGGATATTCCTAAAAAAATAAAATGTAAGAGGGTGCACTTCATCTTGAACAAGTATATGACATGCTCGATAAAGCATTTGATAAGTGTGATAACCTTGACGGACTCGTACTTCATTCTGATCAAGGTTAGCAATACCAACACTTCGGATATCGGAAAAGGCTTGAAGAGCATCATATAATTCAAAGTATGTCGAGAAAGGGAAACTGTCTGGACAACTCTATGATGGAGAATTTTTTCAGAATTATGAAATCTGAACTTCTATACGCTGAAAAGTTCGAGTCTCCGGAAGACTTCACAAAGGCTTTGGAAGGATATATAGATTATTATAATAATAAAAGAATTAAGTCCCGGTTAAAAGGAAAGAGTCCAGTACAATACCGAACTCTTTCTATAACTGGATAGTGTTTAACCAGTCCAAATTTTTGGGGTCACTTCATCAGTTGGACACCCTCTTTATTTTTGGAAGGAGGCTATCCCGAACTCGCGTTATAAGTTTAGTTGCCGAACCACTCTATAGCCATGGGATTTCCTATGGTGGTTATCATAGGAATAGGATTAATCTTATCTGTCTGAGGATTGAGATAATAGATGCCTTTTGTTGTCGTTGAAGCATTGGCGATTGCCAAACCGTCTTTATATTTAGACACTAACACGCCATAGCCATTGGACAAATCCAATCCTTCTATTTTCTTCATCTTCTGATTGTATAAATCAAAGACTACAGCTCGGCTCGCTATAGCGCCATGTCCCGTTTCTCCTGGTTTGTAATAACCGGGAATATCAATGTATCCGTAGGCTTTGCCATTGGCTGCATAACAAATTGAAGCGGCAAAACCAGCCACTTTCTCTTCTCCTTCGATAGAAGCTCCGGTTATCGTCCAATGGTATGTTGGATCAAAGTCTGTTTCTCCTTTCTTAATCCGAAGTATGCCGGCCTTATGACCTGCCACCATTCCGAAGTTCCCGAGACAAGAAATGTATATATCGCCTTTTTCATCCATGAATAAAGACTTGGGGTCGATCGGACGTGTGGCTTGAGAAAAACCACTGGTTTTCTCTGAAATCATCTTGACCAACTTGTCCGTCTTGGTGTCAATGACGGCTACATCTGCTTGTTTGTAATTCTCAGGGCTTGTCCAACCTCCCACCATCTGGCTTAGACCAGCAAACACATATCCGTCACGCTCAATCATGATTCCGATGTCCGGATTATTATCTTGAATACCCAAAGAGGTCAGGTTGATCTCTCCTGTCTTCTGCATCGTTTCGGGATTAAATATGTAAATCAGTCCTAGTCCGGCAAGCGATAGATAGGCTTTTGTGGAAGATAGTTTGACAAGATTGTTGGCACTGTTATTGGCAGGCAATTGCAAGCTTCCCTCTCTTTGTAAAATTCCATTCGTGCGACGGTATTTAATCAGTTCGTTTTTGTCCATTGTCAAATGATAGCTTGGGAAGACATAGACTTCCTGACCTATTATCATAGGATAAGAACTGCCAAAGGGAACATTTATACCATTGTTGTTATTGGTAGCCATCGTCTTGCCTAATACAGGCTCATCAATGAGTTGCATATAAACCGTTCCATCCATACCTGTTGCATTGGGTAGGGCTGTTGTTAGGAGAATCTTTCCCGAACCTCCTGCAATAGGATTGTCCGGATCATTCTTGTCACATGAGTTAAGGCACAATGCAGCGAATATCGCTGCTACAAAAAATACATTCTTTTTCATTTCTTTTTTTGTTTAATGATTGTTAATTTGTTACTTAAATACGTATCTGAATCTGATAGTGAAGCTACGTCCGGGTAAAGGACGGTTAAACTCGCTGATCATTTTTGTATCGGTCAGGTTGTTTATTTTTCCCATAATGAAGTAGCGCCCATTGCCAAAGCTTTGCTCAAAGCCTATATTGCACGAGAGGGCTCGAGGTATGCGATGCTGCTGGAATTGGCTTTGTTCGAAGTCGTACAGATATTCTTCCACAAATGAAGCATCGGTGAATATGCGCGTATTCATCCCGCTGCCTCCGAACAGATTTTCTTTGTGAAACTCCAATCCTGCGTTTGCCATCAGATAGGGTATATTGGGCATACGGCTACCTTTGGTAGGGTTGGCAACAGTTGTATTTTGTTCATACTTACGCACATCTCGCAGATCTTGGTAAGTGGCGTTCACATAGCCATAGAGCCACCGTGTCATGTCGGCTTTCACCTCTGCTTCCATACCAAGAGTCCGCATCTCGCCGAAGTTCTGATACTGCGACTGCAAGAATCCGCCCGTAAAGCGAATCATGTCTTTGAGATGCATATAGTATCCGTTCAGTTCAATCTGTAAGTTAGAGGAGGCTTTTCCAGTTAAATCGAATAACATTCCTATGTTGACACTTATATTGCGTTCGGGAGTGAGATTGCCGGCAGGAGCTATCACGTATCCATCACCCAACAGTTCCTCTTCCGATGGAAGCCTTACATCATATCCGAACGAAGCTTTTGCCATCAGACTGGGTGTGATGCGGTAGCGAAGTGCATTGCTGATGCCGAAATCATTCTTGTGTGTGTCTATATCCTCTGCTGTCTTTACCAGGACACTTGCCATCCGCGTTTTCATCGAGTAGTAGTAATACTTGACGTTGAAAGAGTTAAGGAACTTATCGTTCGAGGTGCGATAGTCGTAATTCAAGCCTGCCACCCAACTGAACATATTGCTTGGAAAGTCGGTACGATAACCTATGACCTTGTCCTTCATCCCATCACGAGGGTTGGCATGAGCGTATTTCAGCAAAGAGTTGAAGTTTACCGAATGGTTCTCATTGACAAGATAGTTGAGATTCAATTTGTGCTGCAATTGATGCTTTTCATTCGTCAATAATGAAGCCCATTTGCCGATTTCGCCGCCGAATTCGGAAACTGCCGGATAATGCGTTCCATCCCAATGTGTGCGGTGCGAGGCGGTATCGGCAAAATGATAGTCGGTATAGATATACCCCAGCTGCCAGTCCAAGTCCAGGCCGTCTAAGAGGAAGTTTTCTTTCTCCATCTTATTGGCGAAAATAAAGGCGTTGGAATGGCTGTGTGCATGCCGGATGTTCGATTCTATCCCCTGTATATCTTTGTAAGTATGTATGAAAACGGGTTCAAACTCCACCAAGTCAAACCACCACTTCCGTGCCTTAAAGCTACCGCCGATGACTGTTTTTTTAAACTTGTCGTGATCGCGGGTTATAGTAAGCCCCTCTTGAAAAGGAGACTTCATCTTGTAGTCGTTGTCGGCATAGGTATAAAAACCTCCCAGCCCGAACTCGATTCCTTTTGGGGCAATGTTCATCTTGCTCACAACGGATGCATTGTGCGTATTGAAACTGCCGTAAGAATAGTTCACGTCCAAATATTTAGGCGGATACTCTTTGATGACAATATTGACCGCACCACCTACGGCAGAACCTCCGAACTTGGCAGGGACAACTCCTTTGTATATCTCGATGCGGTCGATCATTTCGACCGGAATATCATTGATGTCGATAAAATCGGAATTGTCGTTCATCGGATTCCCGTCAATGAAAAGCCCGATGCGTTTGCCTTCCAGTCCGCGCACCGATATGCGAGAGGTACTGCCCGTTCCACCCGTGGCACGCACGGTGATTCCGGCGGTTTTTGCCAGAATGTCTTGTACATTGTTAACCGTTCCTTGTATCTGGTTCATGCTGATAACGGATATGGGCATGGCCTGCTCCCGTAACTTACGGGCTTCGCTCTTACCCATCACTACCACCTCGTCCAACGATTTTGCTTCGGCTTTCAGGCGGATGATGATTTTTTTCCCTCTCTCTTTACCCACCGTGAGCTTGCGGGTTTGCGTGTGGTAGCCTATAAACCTTACAGTAAGCGTATAAGTGGCTGCGGGAACATCGGAAAGTAAGAACTCGCCATGCCCGTCTGTCACAATGCCCTTTTTCAGCTCTTCGATGAAGATGGTTGCGCCGGGCAGTGGTTCTTCGCCTGCATTGTCGATGACCACGCCTGCAATCCGTCCTCCACCTGTTTGGGCGGACACGCTGATACCTGTGAGCATCAGCGTGAAAAAGAAAAATAATACTTGCTGCTTCATTGTTTCTTGTTATGAATATTAAAGAGCAGAATCGGGTGCTTCGGGCAAATCTCCGGGATTCGGACTCGGTTTAGCCGATCCGGCCTCGCTTTCACGTATCACCACATGCTGTACGTTTTTTGCCTGATTGCGCATTTCGAGTTTGGGAAAAAACTGAATGCGTGGTGTTTTGAGAGTTTCGGCGGTAACGGCTTTTTCCGTTTCCACGCGTTTCCCGTTGGATACAACCTTAAATGACCCGAGGTTGGCCAGGTCAACGGTTCTGCCGCTGAGCATCTCTTCACGTACGATTTTCGCCAAGGCGGTGATGGCTGACCGCACGTCGGCACGGCTCAGGGCTGTGGCATTGACAATCCGATCCTCTAGCTGCTTGGTGGTAATCTTGTCTTGTGCAATGGGAGAGGCGTAATACATGGTTTTGCCCTTGTGTTTACCGATGCGCATCTCTTCTTTTTTTACGTTGTATAGTAACATGACTTTTGATGTTTTTGATGGTTATACTTTGAATAATTTTGCTGTTCTACTTAAACAGCTTCAGTAAACGGCTTTGATCGCTCCATTGGAACGTCTTTCACCGTTTAACTTAAACGATTCCGATTGCTTAAGTCCGCATTCTCTTTAACTGCTGTCGTATGTCTTCTTCATAATCTTTTCAAATTTTGTTTATGGTTATTAAAATGGTGTGGATCTCAAAAGCAGTATTTAGCCTTTGCCCATACTTCCGAATTGTGCTTATACGGGCCGAACATACCCTCGCTTCCTCCGAACCAGTCGTAGCCTGCCAAGAGGTGGATGTGGTCGTTCAGGGCATAGTCAGCCGTGAAACGGCTGACTATGCCCTTGTGGTTGAGGTCGAAATAGGTGAAGTCGGAAAGCTGTAAGTTGCTGTCCAGTAACTTCTTCGACACGCAGAGCGTAAGGAGCGAATTATGGCGGGGCTGTGCGACGTAGCTTTCGTACTTGAAAATACTCTCGGAAGAGAACTGAGCCATCACTGTCCATTCATGAGGGGCATACCAGTCGGCCCCCACCAACCAATTGATGGTGTTGAATCCTTTTTGAGGGGTGGAGGCGGCTTGCTGTATGTAGCTGAAATGCTTCCCGAGGTTGAAGGCCGCTTCGCCGCGCAGCACGAACTGTCCCAAGGGCTTTGAGACATCGCCTCCGACGAATCCCATGCGGTAGTATCGGGGCGAAACCGTAAGTTGGGAGCCCGATGGTTTGTACTCGATGACGGGCATCTTGTTCCACGTATGCAGCGCGGCAAGCGAGAAGTCTACCCCCGGCAGGGCGAAAGAGAGCCTGCCCCCGTATTCTACGTTGGAGAGGCGTAGCTCGGGGCGGCTTCCCTCCGCGTCCCAGACAAGGGACCGGGGTGTTTCTTTAGGCAACACGCTCCACGGATTGGCGGCATCGGTGGGCAGCTTGTATCCTTCGAAAGTGGGAACGGCAAGCAGTTCGAGCTTTATCTTGTCGTTGAAGACGAAGAACCGCAGGGCATTGACGGGCATGCGGATGTCGTCGTAGTCTTGCGCCAAGAACTCGGTCATATCCATGGGTGAGACGAGGTCGGTGATACGTACGCCTTCGGCCGCACCCCAGATGACAAGTTGTCGCCCGAGACGAAAGCCCCAGTGCTCCTGCCGATGGTCAAGGTATGCTTCCCGCAGTTCAAAGCCGGTGCGCTCTTTCAGCAAGGCGTTGTAGGTAGCGTTGAACGAGACGAAGAGCGAAGAGCCTGCGAAGTTTTTGCCGACCTCGCCCCTGAGTCGGGTACGGGAAGACATCCAATCGTTCGGCTTTTCGGAGCGGAAGGCGTGGTAGGTGTCGACAAGGCCTTTGAGCTGCCACGACGATTCGCCCGCTCCTTGTCCCCAAACTCCATGCACGGGGCAAAACAGAAAGACCGAGAGGCAAAGCCCCGCGGAAAGACGATTGAACGCTTTCATCAGAACCTGCCTTTCTCTAACGTGGTCACGTTAAACTTGCTCTCCTCCATGGGAATGTTGTACGTCGGATTCTTGATTTCGAGAACCGTCTGATGCTCGGTTTGCACGTTGGTCATGTGCATCTTCCGGGCTACCCAGAAGCCCTCTACCTTGGCAATATCCGACATCTCGAGACGACGGTGCAGCTTGCCCATCTTGTCGTAATATTCCACCCTGACAGGTATCAGACAGTCCTGACGTATCAGGGCCGTTTTCCTGGAGTAAATATCACGCTTGTCCTTAGGCAAGGATTCCAGTTTCCAGCACTTCTGTCCGTCGACGGTTTCTTCGCCCAGGAGCGTGTGCGTATCCTCGTCCACGTTGCGGCTGCCCATGTCGTCGTAGGTAAAGTCGCTACCCATAAAGTAGTCTTGCTTGGCAGACGAACCGCTGATACGGCGCGTTTTCTTTATGGCGGGCAGATAGAGCCATTTGTCATCGTCCTTGTTTAGCTCATCATAATCCCACGTCAAGAAGCCCGTCCCCTTTACATCGCCGGGATATTGGAAGAACATGATGCTCTTGCGGTCTTTCTTTTCTTTGCCCACATCGATGGAGTAGGAAATGAGCTTGCGTTCGCGCACCGCTCCGCGTTTGTTGATTAACGTCATAACCATTTCAGACCGACGGGTATCGCCGTCGGGACGGTCTTTTACCTTTTGGGCAATCTCTCTGCCCGTTTGTGCGCATGTTGTGGCAGCGAACCCCACCACAAGCATGGCTACTACTGCGATTGATCTCTTCATTTGTCCTTTTTCTTTATAATTGATTCTGATTGATTCGATTTATATTCCGGTCTCCTTCTGCCGTGCTACCATGCGGGCAAATTCGCCGTTTCGGGCAAGCAGTTCGTCGGGTGCTCCTTGTTCTGCGACGGTTCCGTCTTTCAGCACCACGATATGATGAGCGTTGGCAACGGTGCGCATACGGTGTGCGATGATGACGACGGTCTTGTTCTTGATCAACTCCGATATACCGGCCTGTATCAACGTTTCGTTCTCTACGTCCAGACTTGCCGTTGCTTCGTCCAAGAGGATGACAGGAGCATCTTTGAGAAGCGCACGGGCAATGGATATGCGTTGGCGTTCGCCTCCCGATAGCGATTCTCCGTTTTCGCCTATCAAGGTGTCGTAACCGTTGGGCAGCCGGGCGATGAACTCATCGCAACGGGCAAGACGTGCTACCGCTTTCACCTCTTCCTCGGTAGCGTCTTTCTTCCCGATTTTGATGTTGTCCATGACGGAAGCGTTGAAAAGCAACACGTCCTGAAAGACTACGGCATAGTTTTTCAAGAGCATTTCGGGATCTATTTTTGAGATGTCCCGTCCGCCAAGTGTGATCTTTCCGCCATGAATATCCCAAAAGCGGGCAGCTAATTTTGCCGAAGTGCTTTTGCCTCCCCCCGAAGGTCCCACAAGTGCCGTTACTTTGCCTTGCTTGGCAGTGAAAGAGACGTTGCGCAGCACCTGCTTGCTTGTCTCGTAAGCAAAATCGACCTTGTCAAAACAGATGTCGTAACCCTCTACCGTGCAATCCTCATCGCCTTGCTGTGCGGGCATGTCGTTCATCTCACGTATGCGGTCGATACGCACATCGAGTAGTATCAGTGTCGCCATATGGTTGAACACGTCCATGATGGGGTTGTAGATGCTGGCTACAACGAGCAGGAAGACCAAGTAAGTGAACATGTCGATGCTGCCCAAACCAAGTAAATAAGCTCCCGCAATGATAACGCTTGCCAAACCAAGTTTCAGGATAGACTGTGCACTGCCCACAAGCCCCGCTCCGAGAAATTCGCCTCGCTGCAGAGTGGCTTCATATATCTCGAGCTGTTTGTCTAAACGGTCGCAATAGGCTGCCTCTCCGTTGTACGATTTAATCTCCTGCGCCGCTTCAAGCCCTTCCTGTATCTGCTCGGTCGTATCACGCCTTACGTGATAGTACTCCTTATTAGCTTTATCCATAAGCCTTTTTCCTAAGAAGATGACCGTTGTCGCTACCGGTACGACCCCAAAGAGAGCAAGGGCCAGTTGCCAGTTGTAGAAGAACATCCCGGTGGCAATCAAGATAATGCTGATGACAGAGGCGAAGAGTTGTGGAACTGTATGAGAGAAGAGGGTTTCCAACATGTTACAATCCTCCATCATCGTAGCGGTGAGATCCGAAAGATTCTTTTCTCCGAAGAAAGCCAAAGGCAATTTACGCAGCTTCTCGGCAATGCCAATACGACGGTTGGCACTCTCGGTATAGATTTTCGTGTAGGTGCTCTTGTACTGTATCATCGCAATCACAAAGAGTACCGTCATAAAACAGAGAGCCGTCAGCACGTAGTACCAGAGCCCGTGCGTCGTGCTGTTCCCGGCTTGGATAACAGGGTGCAGGTAATCGGTGATGAACAGAAAGATGAAGATTACCGGCAGCATCAGTGCCAGGTTGAGAAAAAGAGAAGCTATAACCCCTTTTATAAAGGTCTTTGCCCCGTCTTCCGATAAGGTGAATCTGTGTTGAAAATATTTACTAATATTCATAATGTTGTCTCCTGAGGTTTATACCGTCCATGTCACGGTTCGTTGATATTCATTCCACATGCTGTTATAGATGCCGTTTCGGGCTATCAACTCGCTGTGTGTGCCTTCTTCGGCAATCTTGCCTTGTGCTATCACCAGTATCTTGTCGGCATCCTGTACGCTAGTCAGATGATGGGCGATCATCAACACTGTCTTTCCTTTTCTCAGCTCGTGCAGGGCTTTTTGTATCAGGTGTTCGTTTTCGGGGTCGGCAAAAGCTGTTGCTTCGTCCAGGACAACAATCGGCGCATCTTTCAAGATGGCCCGGGCCAAGACAATGCGTTGCTGTTCCCCTCCCGAAAGGAATGTTCCATCTACTCCTATCTTCGTGTTCAATCCGTTGGGTAGCCGGTCGATGATCTCCCGACTTTGGGAAAGGTCTATGGCACGTTGCACGGCTTCATCACTCGCTGCCGGATTACCGTATTTGATGTTCTCCAGCAAAGAGGTCTTGAAGAGTTTTGTATTCTGGAAGACGAAAGCGATGTGGTTCATCAGGTTGTCTTTGGCAATGTTTTTCACATTTATTCCGCCAATCGTCACACTACCTGCTGATACGTCCCAAAAGCGGGGAATGAGTTGGGCAATGGTGGTCTTCCCTCCTCCCGATTGCCCCACAAGGGCAAAAGTCTTCCCTTCGGGGAGGTGGAAGCTGATACCGTCTACGGCATTTTGACCGGCATTGGGATAGGCAAACGAAACGTTCTCGAATGTCACATCGCAAGCGGTGATTTTCTCCGGATTTTCGGCTATTGGGAGTGGTTCGCTACTCGTCAGGTTTTCCACCCGGCTTATGGCTTGATCTGCCAGAAACATATCTTGTTGCAGATACATCACTTTCATCACATTGGTTGCTATCACCGGAGTAATCAGCACATACAGGAACATATCGGTGATGATGGGGGCAATGTTTTCGCTTTTGTTGCCGATAAGCAATATGACTACGGGGACAAGTAGGAAAGCAAAGCTATTGATGGCCACCGTGTAGAGTGACATCGGCTTTTGCCAACCCAGCGTGTATTTGGTAACTAAATCCCGGTAGGCGATGATGCTGTCGTAAAAACGTTTGAAAGAGAATATCGTTTGCTGGAACACTTTCACCACCGAAATACCACGTACGTATTCCACCGCTTCGCTGCTCATATGCTCTTGTGCTCCGAGGTATTCATTTTGGAACGCCTTCTGAGCAGTTGTATTCATCCGTGTCATGATGAAGACAGCCGCCGTGAGGGGGATCAGGCACGCCAGACCAAGTTGCCAGTTGAAGACGAAGATCAATATTATAACCGACAGCGGGGCTATAAAACTCCCCGCCAGGTCGGGCAAGAGATGTGCGACAAACGTGTGGGTTTCAGAAGCATTTTCATCAATAATCTTACGCATCTGTCCGCTGGTATTCCGGTCGAAGAAGCCAAGCGGCATCTGCATGATTTTTCTCATAGCCGTACGTCGCATATTGGTTTCTACCCGGAACGCCGCTAAGTGCAAAAGCATCAGCCCGGCAAAGTAAATGACAAGGCCGGCAACGGCTGTGCCTACCGCCCACCATGCATAGACGTTGATAGGGATTCCTGAGGCAACGCTGCCAGTCAATAGTAGCGAGCGTACGATAAGCCAAATGAAGATGAACGGTATAAGCGAGAGCAGACCGCTTAATCCCGACAGTGTCAGGGCTATGGGCATAAGCACCTTGCGTTTGCCCATGTAAAATTGAAGTTTCTTTAATGTATTCATATTAATTGATTGTTTCATTGGTTTCTATCTCTTTCCCGAATAACCGGAACTTTTGGAATAACACGGGTGTAACGCAGAGGTCGGCCACGAGTGCCGATACGATACCCGCTACGGAGAGCAGACCCATGTGTATAAAAGAGAGGCCTTCGGAAGTCATGTAAATAGCGAAGTTCGCACATATCACGACACTGGTCAGAATGATTGGTGTCCCGATCGTACGGAACGAGCGGAGAATGGCATCCCGATAATTACCTCGACGGTCGAACTCCAAATGCCCGTGGTTGATGAAGTGAATGGTGTCGTCGACAGCCAAACCGAGGATCATCGGCATAATGGTTGCGGTCATCATATCCAACGGGTAGCCCAGCCATCCCATCAGTCCGCCGACCACCAAAGCCGGAGTGATATTGGGTATCAAACCGATAAGCCCGATGCGTACACTGCCAAAGACCAACATCATTAGGATGCCGATAATAAGGAGAGAGATGGCAAATGAAACCATCTGCCCGCGAGCCACGTACTGCATCATCACGGTAAATTGCGGAATACTACCCACTGTAGTGACAGAAGCTTCGGGGAAGAGCCTGGCGGCATTGGCTGCAATATCGTTCAACTCTCGTTCTACCTCGCCGGAGTCAAAACTGCTGATCTCCACCATCAGGCGCAAACGTCGATAGTCGTAATCGATCCAATATTCCGCTTCGCTACCGCCTGCATTCTCGTAAAGGAGCAGCAGTTGTGCCACCTCTTCCGGATTCGTCGGAATACGATAATAAGCCGCATCTCCTTCGTGCAGGGTTTGATTCAGGTCTTTTAGGATATTCAGCACTGTAGTCGTTCGCTTGGTTAGCTTATAGCCTTCGGCCTTTTGTGCCAGAGAGTCTAAGCGTACAAGCATTGCCGGTGATTTTGTCAAGCCGTCTTCGGGCAGGTCTATCATGACGTCGTAGGTGTAGATGGATCCCAGTTCGCTTTCACCTACTTCCAGCAGATTGTTTACATAGGCTATTTTACGTCCCATGGTGCGTTCTATGTCAAAGGCGGTCTCTATCTTGGTGAATTGATAAATGAGTGCTGCGGTAAGCAGCCCTGCAATCCATAGGAACAATGTGCCATGCCGGAGTACGCTTTCTCCCAAACGCCCCAGTTGATGGTCGAGCCACCGTCCGCCGGTTTCCTGCACTTTGGGATGAGGTTTGCCGTTCTTGCCAAAACTCAACAGCACGGGCATCAGTGTAATGGCAATGAAGAAAGCCAGCATCACGCACGAGGAGGTAGCGATACCAATGAACCGCATGGGCTGCATCGGAATAGCGAGAAACGACAGCAGGGCGGCAAAGGTGGTGAGTGCACTGAACAACACAGGCCAGCCCATTTCACCCACGGTCTCTTCTACGGCTCGTCGACGTTCTCCGTGTAGAAGGAATTGCCGTTTGAAATAGGAAAAGATATGTATGTTATAGGCTATCGAGACGGCAAACGCCAACAGCATAGGTATCATCATCATACCGCTGTCTATCGTCATGCCGACATATCCCAACAGTCCATACACAATCACAATTGAGCCTGCCGCCGTGATAAGTGGAACGACAACGCCCCGTAGGGAGCGTGTTATGAGTAACAAAATAAGAATGGAAACGAGTGCGGCAATGCCCATCACACGGGGCATCTCTTTGCCAATCCATTTCATCTTCATGGCGGTAACGTAGGGCAAGCCTGTGCCTTTGGGATGGAGCTTTTGGTATTTGTCTTTAGTGATGATATGCTCCAGCTCATTCCCCGTTAGCACTTCAGGAGAAACGGCATTCTTACCTTTATTCCACACTGAATCTTTAGGAAAGGTACGCAACTTGAGAATAATCCACGAGAGCGTACCATCTTTGGAGACAAGCCGCTCGGCAATATGTGGCTTCATATAGGCTTTGCGACGTATCGTTTCCAGACTTGCCGCATCAGTGGGAATAAGGTCAGGCACTATCTGCTCGATAGTCATTCCTTCTTCATTCCCTACCATAAATTCGATGTCAGTGAGCGAAGTGATTTTGTCGGCGTATGAAATGCTATCCATCATTTCGTTCGTGAGTTCGCGGATGAGCTCTAAGTTCTCTTTCATAAACGAATTGTCGCATTGGGTCAGTACGGCGGCAAAATTGTCATTGCCGAATATATCCTTGAATTCTTTGGTCTTGACAAGCATCGGGTCGTCTTCGAGGAAGTAGTCTTCCCACGAAGCACTCACCTTGAAATATCTTAACCCTGTAAATCCTATGGCGAAGACGAGGATAAACAAGCTTAGTACAAGCCATCGTTTTTGTACCATCCATCTGCCCTGACGGGCAAACCAGTCATTGATTCTTTCTATTTTCATATCGTTTGTTATTGGTAAGTTCATTCATTTCAACACATTCAGCAGCGTGACGAGAAATAGCTTTCCACTTTGGGGCTACATATGATAATGGTGACAATGTGCGTGGACACAAGAATGCTCTTTGTGGGCATCATGCACGTGACAACGGCAGGAGTGAGAAGTGTTCATATTCTTTCTTTTTTTTACTTATGTTTTTTATATTACTTAGTCTTGCTAACACAACATCAGCAGGTTGAGTGCCATAACCGCCATGCCTGCTACCAAACCATAGATAGTATGATGGTGCTTACCGTATTCTTCGGCAGCGGGTAGTAACTCATCAAGCGAGATAAATACCATGATACCGGCAATCATCCCGAAAATAACGCCGAAAACATGGTCATTGAGGAATGGTGCCAAGATAAGATAGCCGATGACGGCTCCTACCGGCTCGGCCAATCCCGATAGAAATGAAAGCCAAAAGGCCCGTTTACGATTACCTGTAGCATAATAGATCGGAACGGAGACGGAAATGCCTTCGGGTATATTATGTATGGCGATGGCACAGGCAATAGGTATAGCAATGTTTATATCCTTCAATGCTGCAAGAAACGTAACCATACCTTCCGGGAAATTGTGTATTGCCAGCACCAAGGCTGTCACTACATCGACGCGTAATAATTGAGGCTTTATTTCAGTCTTTCGTTCTTCCTTTAAGCTCATTTCTTCCACCCGATGCATTTCGTGTGGATTTTCGTAGTGAGGAATTAGCTTATCAATAAGTAGAATCAATACGATTCCCCCGAAAAAAGAAAGTGTGGAATGAAGAGTTCCGTCGTCCTTGCCATGTATATTGGCAAGAGTCTGCAAAGAAGAGGCAAACAGATTGGCGAAAGACATATAAATCATTACTGCTGTTGAAAATCCCAATGAAAGAGAAAGGAATGAAGTATTGGTGCGTTTAGCAAAAAATGCAATCGCACTGCCTATCCCTGTGGATATACCGGCAAACGATGTTAGGAAAAATGCTATAAGTACTGGTTGAGACATGGCTATGATGGATTGGAAGTTAGTGCGTCAAAAGAGAACAAAAGTTTGTTTTGTTCAGAAGCAAAGCGAGCCGCTCTTTGCAGGCGGCTCGCTCGGTAGGAGAAACAGTTAGATTTAGAAATAAGACGTTTCATGCTTTTGGCAACTAAGTTTAGTTCGGTCAGTCTGCGGATGTACGATGTTGGTACTTTGATCTTTCGTCCCAATAATTTCTTTGGGCAAAACCTTTCCGATACGGGAGACTGCCCTGCTTTGCGTAACCCATGACTCCTCGCAGAAGAAAAGCCCGTTGACTCCTTGTACGAGTGTTAATTCGTCGTTGCTGATGATGTTGATGATACTCATATGCTGATTATTATTTAGTGATTCTTCTGGAATGACTCGGCGTTCCAACTCCTGCATCAAACGAAACGCTGCCTGACAAGATTGCAGCATCTGTCCATGCAGGCTATAGGTGTGGAGTCGAGCAGAAGGTAGCTGATGCCTATTGTCTCGGAATCAAATACAAAAGAGATTCGATTGTTTACAATCGTACAATCATTTCCGCAAGGCTTGCATTGCAGACAAGACGAGAAACGGATGTTTTGATTAGTTATCTCTTGACAGACAGGATGTTTCAATAGTTCTGCCTTCATCTTTCATTCTTTACATTCATGAGTTTCTTCCATCCTCCCGTGCTAAAGCGAATATACTCACTGATGAAACACTCTATCTCTTCGCAGGAAAGTTCCTTATGTTGCACCACCTCTTTCATCATATTAATCCACCAAGAGCAGGTGAAGTGCATGAAGAACGGAGAAATATCGGTATGTAGTTCCGGATGGAGTCTTCTCATCTTTTCCATATATTCCATCCCTATTGTGGCACTCTTCTCAATCCACTCTTCCAAATAATCTTTGAGGCGAGAATGCTGCGTAGAGAAAAACAGCAAATTTAATTCACTTCGGTAACGAGTTATAATGCCCATAAGCTCCTGCAAAGATGCACGATGATATTCATCTGAGATAAATATGTCAAGGGAGAAATTCTCCGGTCGGTTGTGATCTTCCAGCATCCTGTACATAGCAGCCAAAAGAGGACGCAACACATCAACCAGTAAATCGTCCTTACAGGGATAGTAATTGTATATATTGCTCAGACCAATGCCCGACAACTTAGAAATCTCACGCATAGACACCGACTTGAAGCCCTTTTCGAAAAAAGCTTTCTGCGCTGTTTCCAGCAATAGCTTACGTATATAATCCTTCGTTGTTTGCATAGGTCAGAACATAATTCTTTATTTTATAACGCAAAATTAGTCACATATTTTTTCGGTTGCAATACCTTAAAATGATGATTTTTTTACTTACCATTCCCCATTTATGGTAATTCAGCAAATGAAATTTATAACTTTCAATATGCTACTCCTAATCATATCAAAGCTACAAATACTCACTTATTTACAATCTCTAGCACTCACTTTTTTTTGTTTACTTTTGTCTGTAAACCGCTACTGACGTCATTAAATACATAGTAATATGAGCAAAAAAATCAAAGACCAAGAAGTTCTTTTGGTCAAAGATCAGAAGGACGATAGCCTCCGAGCCGTAGTCGGAGCAGATGGGAAAAGCGGACTGAAGTTGCATTCTTTCAAAGTCTCCTTTGAGAGTGTCGTTGCCAGCGTGCATGTATACCAATAGACGATTACTCACTACCAATATAAGGAAAAGTTGCATGCAAATGAAATTTATCATACGCCATGCAACTTTGGAGCCAATTCATAAGAAGAGGAGCTAACGGAGAAAAAGAACTTTTTCAGTGCCCTCAGATTTCGGGCTTCCTTTTTTATTTACCTTCAACAACTCCAAATATTCTTATTACATCAATCTTCGATAGTACATACACTTACACGGTTCCAATCCGGTTCGGTAAACATGTCACCTACTCCCTGATCTTCGGCAGTAATACGAGACGTATTAATCTTGTATTTATTAACAAGGATTGTTTTTACAGCTTCTGCACGTGCGGTAGCAATTTTTGCGTTGATCTCAACATTGCCTTCTGGAGAAGCGTACCCTTTAATAATGACTTTTGAATCGGGATATTTCTTCATGTAGGAGGCTACACGTTCCACATTCGGTAGCTGTGATGCATCCACTGATGAGCGACCTTGTCTGAAAGTAATGATAGATTCCGGAACGCGGGCAGTCTTGACTACTGTTTCAATGGGAACGACCTTTGTACGACATTCTTCCAACTCTTTATGCAAACCGCTAATTCTTTGGTTAGCATTGTTTAGTTCTCTGTCACGACTGCCCACCTGTTCGCGAAGTGCATTAATAGCAACATTCAAATCATCAATTTCGCTCTGATTGTAGACTTTTACTTTAGTAAAGTAATGATTCCCAGTACTCATCTTGAAGTGATAAGTCAATCCGGCAGTCAGTTCAAATGTTGCATTGTTTGCATTGAAACGACTCTTTGCCTGATTAAAATCACCTTGCATATCATATACGATAGCGGGCTTAATTCCCAATGTCCATGCTTTTGTTTCACCGAGGTTGAAATTAAGATTCAATCCGAGACGGGTAGACCATGAATTGTCATCTCCTTTACCATTTACATAATAATGCAACCACCCCATTCCGGCAATAGCTTCTATCTCAAACAAACGAGGTTTGCCCCGATAGCTTGCAAATAGATTTATTAAGTTAATTTTACTTAACAAGCTGACATCTAAAACATCAAAAGCTGTTTTACTCGGAGTTGTATTGATATATCCCATTCCCTGAAATTCCAAACCGAAAACTAGGAGTTAATTGTTTGGATATTCCAACTCCGAAACCGGGACGCATCCCTTTAAAGAAAGAGGCGTGAGTGAGAGGGGTAACTGCTCCTGCATTCACTCCTACAGACCAATTGTCCATAAACTTTGTTCCTTCTACAACTGATTGGGCATTTACAATAAATGTTCCCAAAGTAAAAACTAATAAAATAGCAATTTTCTTCATAATCTATTGTTTTATTTTTTTCGAATGCAAAAGTAAAAAGATTGCAGAGCTTTTTAGTTGTAGGACAAAAGAATAAATCTAATACATTGATTTTTATTTTACTTATAATCAGTAGTTTGCAAAAATGGTTCAATTAATAATCTAACACATATCTAACACCCTTGATAAAATTCAAAAAAGCACTTACACTTACACCTTTAGGGTAGTCAAGTTTATTTTTTAACAACAACGAGTGAACTGATACTTTTACTCTGAATAGCAATAACTTACTGCTATTTTGTACTATTACGATTATACATATTATATAATATGCTAATAAGCAATTATATATTGTTAGGCCCAATAAAAAATATATATAAATAGCGAGCGATAATCATATAAGTTAAAGAATAATTTATATTGGTAAAATATTCCTAATCGCCCATGCAAAAAATAAAACACATTATTATATTCGCAATATGAAATGTAAGATTATAATTGGACTATCAGCTATTCTCTATTTTACAGGTTGTTATAA
>NZ_QTMW01000059.1:0-27232 GCF_003604005.1 Bacteroides sp. OF03-11BH
CGAGCTATAACTTTTTGTTATACGGTGTCAGTATCGTCTAAGTGCCATATTTTTACCTATCTTTGTAGCGAATATAATTCCGTTACCTAAGAAGTAACATCAGCATTAAGTCCCTAATACATAATGCTTTAATAATATTAATCAGAGCATTTTAAAATTACAAACGTAAGAATAATTCAATTTATTTACTTTTGTTCTTTCTTCCAATTCGAAACCCTTTAAATATATCTGTGTTGTTTTAATAGATTTGTGTCCTAGTGATTCGCTAATCATTTCGATAGGTACACCTCTGTACTTAGCAGTCGTAGCCCAAGAATGACGAAGCGTATACGACGTGACGGGCGAATGTAGCCTTAATTTTCTGGACAGGCTTTTCAACTCATTATTAAAACGTCTCAAAGCTGACTGATACTCACGATAGGCTCCTTCTTCATTCCGCTTGTACGCTCCGCTTAATATCCGGAAAAGATAATCAGGATAGCCAGAACTCCGGGTGTCAGATTTATTGTACAATCCCCCAATTGCATTCTGCGCTGACTCCAGCACTTCTATACTCATAGGAGTACCGGTCTTGGTACGATTGTACTTCAAAAGCCCCCGCTCCAGATTGGACTTTTCCAAATGGGCTAAATCAGAAAAAGGCATTCCACAAAACTGAAATAACAGATTGGCAATGGCCTGCGTCCGGCGAAGCTTTTCCGATTGAGGATCTTTGTTTAATAGCATGTGAAGTTCGCTGATCGGGATAGCTTTCTTCTGACGTGTGTCCACCCCGGTAAAAACATCCCGGAACAAACCATGTACATAAGGAGCCTGATGCATATCGACACCACGATTGTAGATACTACGCAACATACGCATATACGTAGAAATCGTATTGGGCTTCAAACGGGAAGCCATCAGATAGTTGCTATACCTCTTTAGAGTTTCACGGTTTATCTTACTAAACGTGATGGATTGAGTTCCACAAAACTGCGAAAAAGAACGAATAGCGTGTTTATACACATGGGCCGTAGAATAACGACCCTCTTGTCGCAAACAGTCGATGTAATTGTTTGCACAAATAGTAAATCGATTTTTTTCCATAAATTATAACTTATCTCATACGTGTTATTAAAAACGTGCGGAATATAGTAAGATTATAGATAAAATGAACCACGATTTTAAATTTACTTACTGTTTTAGATAGAAATTCGAATTATTTCTAAAAAAAATAAGTGAAGCCATGCAGTATTTTCAATAACCATGCATTTAACTTATAAAAGAGGGGAAAAAGGGAAATCAAACCATATATCATTAAAACCTACAACCTGAACTTAACAAGTGAAGTGGGGAAAAATAAAAAAGAGAGAGAGTTTTTTATACAACGTCCCCAAAAACGAGGAATCCCTGCCAATTTTCGAGTTGGCAGGGATTCATTTTTTATCTTCAAGAAGATGATCTTTTTACTTGCAGTATTTGGTTATCAATTCATCTGCATTCGGATCACCCAATTCTTTCGCTTTCTTAAAGTTGCCGCAAGCTTCATCTATCTTCTTCAGCTGTATCTGGCAAAGTCCCAATAAACGGTAAGCCTCACCATATTTAGGATCAGTCTTCAATATATTATTTAAAATCTGAATGGCTTCTTCATACCGTCCTACACGGAGGTTTACAACTGCATGCTCTGCCTGGTAGGTGAGGTCTGTCGGATTCATCTCGATGGCCTTGGCAATATCGTCTAAAGCGCGTTGAAACTGACGTGCTTTCAAAGCTGCCTGTTCGCGATAATAATAGAACACGTCGTTCACTTCTCCCTTGACTGCCGTATGGTAAGCATCATAATCGAGCATTGCATTTCGCGCCTGATCGGCATTCATATTCATCTGCGCACGTTCCAACAAATATGGAGCAAAGTCGGCCGTAATCGGTTGCGGGCAACGGGCAATACAGCTATCCATTAAGGCTACCACTTCTTTCGGATCCCCTTTCAGCAGTTCTTTCGTCTTGGCAGCACTAAAGAAAGTGGCCGGAGAAGCAATATTGCTAGTATTTACCTTTTCATAAGCAGCCAAAGCACCAGCATAGTCTTGTTGGGCAAACAGTATATCACCTTCCATTTGAATGTAAATTGGCAGCGAATCAATAGCGATTGCCTGACGGACATTCTTCAAAGCGGTGTCATACGTCCAGTCTTTATAAGTTTTCTCCGGCTTCGATAATTGATAAGCATACATTAGCTTACCTATATTATAATATACATCATCTTTCTTCTGGGCTACTTTCAGAGCCTGATTAAAGTCGGCAACGGCTTTATCATACCAGGTCTGATCATCTTTACCTTTAGATGCATAATAATTGGCACGACGGAGATAACCATCTGCATTGGCAGGGAACTGGCGAATGAAGTCATCCAACAGCTTTTCATAGTCCTCGCCCGAGAGGCTCGAAGAGGCCATGAACAGATACACTAATGCCTGATCTTCCGTTTCGGGTAAACCTTTCCGGATACCAATGCTTTTCAAGGCAGCGTCTCCCAAAGAAAGAGCACTGATTTTCTGCGACATGGCAAAAGCTGCTCCCGCCGCATAACAAGTAGTCACCGTATCGATACCGGATGATTTCTGCGCAATACCAAATACCTGACCTTCCGCATTCATCACCGGACAGCTCACCATCTTATCTTTCATATGCATGCTCAATGTATAATAATGGTATTCTCCGGCTACTTTGGAAACATCTTTCACCTTACCAGTAACGCAAGCGATACTTTTTTGTGTAGAATAAGGAAGCATCCACGCATCGGCTCCTGTCACCGGGGCTGTTTTAGCAACGACCAGCGCAGGCACTTTCTTCTCGGTGATAGCCACACGAAACTTAATGACATCATACATGTCATTCGCTCCAAGTATCAGGCTGACCGGCATCTGCTTGCCTTCGGAAGTAATCACTACCGCACGTTCAGCTCCTTTAAAAAGAGTATAATCTGATAAAGCCAATCCATCTTCGGACACAAAGAATCCGTTTCCCGTATTCAGCATTTTATCATTCTTGTCATAAGTCACTATTGAGAAGACTGCACGTTTTGCCTTCTCTACCCATTTTGGGGTTTGTGCCATGCTTCCTTGTACCAGGAAGAAAAGCAGCAAAGGTAGAATTAAAATCTTCTTCATATCAGTCATTGTTTCTTTGTTTCACAGCTTCGTAAATCAGGATACCGGCAGCTACAGAGACATTCAGGGATTCGATAGTGCCCAGCATCGGAATTTTCACCCATTCATCACAGAGGGCAAGGTTTTCATAAGAAACTCCTGTATCCTCAGCTCCCATTATGATGCAGAGGGGACCTGTATAATCGGCCTTGGTATAGTCATAATCTCCTTTTTCGGTAGCAGCCACAATGCGGAAACCACTATCTTTCAGATATTGCAGAGTCGAACGGAGGTTCTGCTCACGGCATACCGGAAGAGTATGTAGCGCTCCTGCCGATGTTTTCACGGCGTCAGCATTGACCGACGCACTACCCCGGACAGGAATAATCACGGCATCGACAGCCGCACATTCGCAGGTACGTGCAATCGCCCCGAAATTGCGTACATCGGTCACTCCGTCGAGCATAACAAAAAACGGATTTTTTCCTTGCTCAAACAAGAAAGGAACAAGATCCTCCGCTTTCTGATAAGTCACAGAAGAAATGAAGGCGATCACTCCTTGATGATTTTTCCGGGTAATACGGTTGATACGCTCTACCGGAACACGCTGAACAGGTATCAACGTACCTTTCAAAGCTGCAAAAAGCTCCTTGGAAAGATCACTTTGAATATCTTTCTTCACGAGGATCTTATCTATCTCTTTTCCAGCCTGAAGGGCTTCTATCACGGCACGAACGCCGAAAATCATTTCACTTTTATCTAACATCTGGTTGATTTACTATTTTACTATTTACTATTCACTATTTATCAGTTACGGGCAAGCAGGGATTTGGCATTGCTAAGGGCAGCTTCGGTCAGAGTGGCACCACTAAGCATGTGAGCTATTTCCTCTACCCGTTCTTCGTCAGTGAGACGGCGGATATGGCTGTTGGTTTCCGTATCGCTATCTTTCTTGTATACCTTATAATGAGCACGCCCACGGGCAGCAATCTGCGGCAGGTGGGTGATACTGATTACCTGACGGTTGCGGTCGCCCATCTCCTGCATCATGTCCGCCATACGGTCGGCTATTTCACCGGAGACCCCGGTATCTATTTCATCAAATACGATGGTCGGCAGCTTGACGGCTCCGGCAATCATTGCCTTGATAGAAAGCATGACACGAGCGATTTCACCTCCTGAAGCTACGGAAGAGATATTCTGCAAGGTGCCGTTCTTATTGGCGGAAAACAGGAAGTTGACTGTATCTTCTCCTTGCAATCCCGGCTCTTTCTTCAGTCCCATTTCTATCTGGAAACGAACATTCGGCATTCCTAATGGAATCAACCGGACAGCCAGCTGTTTTTCTACTTCACGAGCAGCTTTCGTACGGGCTTTGGTCAGCACTTCTGCCTGTTGTTTCACTTGTTTATATTGTTCCTCTTTGCGAGCAGTCAGTTCGGCGATACGCTCATCATAGGAAGTGATGTCCGACAATTTGCTGCGGTATTCATCCGTTAGCGCTATCAATTCATCAAGGGTTTGTACCCGATGTTTCTGCTGTAAGGAATAAATCAGATTCAACCGTTCATTCACTTCGTCCAGACGGACCGGATTGAATTCAACGGAGTCACTTTGTAAAGAGACTTCGTGCGAAATATCTTTCAGTTCGATATAAGCGCTCTCCATACGTTCGGTAAGTTCCTTAGCCGGCTGATATACTCTTTGCAGATTATTCAGTGTATTCAGACTGTCTTTCAGATAAGAAAGCAAGCCACCTTCATCCGAAGTAAACGACTGCTCCACCCGGTAAAGTCCGGCTTTTATCTCTTCTGCATGACTTAATGTTTCAGCTTCCTGCTCCAGTTCTTCCTGTTCGCCTTCCACCAAACAGGCTTCTTCGAGCTGTTCGAGTTGGAAGCGGATATAATCTTCATCGGAGCGACTTTTCTCTGCCAGTGACACTAATTCAGCGAGTTCGCGATCTGTCTGTTTCCATTCGTCATAACACAGATGATATTTCGCCAATGCAGCGTCATTATGCGCCAGAATATCAAGCACATTCAACTGAAATCCTTCTTTATTAAGCAGCAGATTCTGATGTTGCGAATGTACATCTATCAGCTGTTCGCCCAGCTCTTTCACTTGTGCCAACGAAGCAGGAGTATCGTTGATGAATGCCCGGCTCTTACCGGAAGACTGCACTTCACGACGCAAAATGCACTCTTCATCATATTCCAACTCGTTTTCTTCGAAAAACGGACGCATACCATAGGCAGATATATCGAAACGTGCCTCTATGATACATTTGGAAGCTCCGTGGCGAATCGCTTTCACATCGGCACGCTGTCCTAACAGGAGTCCGATAGCTCCCAGAATAATTGATTTTCCGGCTCCCGTTTCACCTGTTATAACGGAAAAGCCTGTTTCAAAACTGATATCCAGTTTTTCTATCAATGCGTAATTCTGAATGTATAGTGAACGTAACACCTTCTATTTTAATTAAAGATTAAAGATTAGAAATTAAAAACCGGAAGACAGAGTGACTACCAGACGGTCGATGATGTCTTGGGCTACTTCCGTCTTCGGCTTCAGAGGATAGTCTGTACGACCTTTCCTGTCGATGATACTTATTTTATTGGTATCATGGCGAAAACCGGCTCCAGCATCATTCAACGAATTGAGCACAATAAAGTCGAAGTTTTTGCGTTCGAGCTTTCCTTCGGCATTCTGCTGCTCATTATTGGTTTCGAGGGCAAAGCCAACCAATAACTGATTTTTCCCTTTCAGTGCTCCTAAATTGGCAGCGATGTCTTGTGTTGCCTGAAGATGGAGGGTTAGTTCCTCTTCTTTCTCCCGCTTAATCTTCTTGTCGGCCACTGTTTCCGGACGGTAGTCGGCTACTGCCGCACAAAGAATACCTGCATCAGCATCTGGAAAATAGATCTGTGAAGCCGCATACATTTCTTCTGCTGATTCCACATCTACACGCCGGATACGGGAATGTTTCGTTTTGAGTTGCACAGGACCTGTTATCAATGTCACCTGCGCTCCGCGACGGGCACATTCTTCTGCCAACGCAAATCCCATCTTTCCGGAAGAATAATTGCCTATGAAACGCACCGGGTCAATTTTTTCGTAAGTAGGTCCGGCTGTAATCATCACTTTCTTTCCGGATAGTTCATCACTCGAAGCGAAGAATTCATCCAATACCCGGATGATGTTTTCCGGCTCTTCCATACGTCCCTTTCCTACCAAGTGGCTGGCTAATTCTCCTGTTCCCGGCTCGATAATGTGATTACCGTAGGAACGCAGTATATCCAGATTTTTCTGGGTGGCGGGATGGGCAAACATATCGAGATCCATTGCCGGAGCAACAAACACGGGAGCTTTTGCCGAAAGATAAGTTGTTATGAGCATATTGTCGGCTATTCCATTGGCCATTTTACCGATAGTAGAGGCAGTGGCAGGTGCAATCAATACAGCATCCGCCCACAATCCGAGATCGACGTGGCTATTCCACGTTCCGTCACGCTGGGCAAAAAACTCACTAATGACTGGTTTGCTGGTCAAAGCCGAAAGAGTGATGGGAGTAATAAATTCTTTTCCCGCCGGAGTAATTACGACTTGCACTTCCGCTCCCTGTTTTATCAGTCCACGAATGATATAGCACGCCTTGTACGCGGCAATACTGCCGGTAATTCCAAGAATTATTTTTTTTCCTTTTAGCATTATTTTGTAATCAAATTACTCATTTCACGCAAACGGATTTTTGTCAATGCCGCCTTAGTGTTCAACGTGAAATCACTATTCAAAATCCAACTGTAATATCCGGGATCTTTCTTCAAAACCTCGGCTACAGACATTCCTTTATATTTTCCGAAGTTGAACACTTCCACCCCATTATCATCGTACACCATGCGTCCGGCAAAGTCTACATTCTTGCTGAAACTTGAATAATCTGCCAGGAACGCAATATCATTCTGAAGATCGGAGTAACGGTCGAGTTGTGCTTTCAGCACTTCGTAAGTGGCCCGTGTATCTGCTTCGGCAGTGTGTGCATCTTCCAGATTCTTGTCGCAATAGAATTTATAGGCAGCAGACAGGGTGCGTTGTTCCATTTTGTGGAAGATCACCTGTACGTCTACAAATTTGCGTTTCGTCATATCAATGTCCACTCCGGCGCGAAGGAACTCTTCAGCAAGGACAGGAATATCAAAACGATTGGAATTAAATCCTGCCAAATCGCAACCTTCAATGTCCCTGGCTATGTTTTTCGCCACTTCTTTGAAAGTAGGGCAATCGACTACGTCGGCATCATAAATGCCATGTATAGCAGAAGATGCTTCCGGGATATGCATTTCAGGATTGATACGTAATGTTTTTGCTTCTTCATTTCCATTCGGATATACTTTCAGATAGCAGATTTCAACAATTCGGTCTGTGTTGATATTGGTTCCGGTTGTTTCTAAATCAAAAAAAACAATGGGATTTTTCAGGTTTAATTTCATTTCTAATTATTTTTTCCACCACAGAGTAACACAGAGTTCCACAGAGTGTTTTATGTATTTATTGCTCTGTAGAACTCTGTGTTATTTTGCGGTGATTACTATTAATCATTTAGCATCATCGGCATCAGCAGCATCAGCAGGTCTTCGTTTTCTTCCTGCTCTACCGGGATGATTACTCCGGCACGTGAAGGATCTGCGAGTTCGATGACTACTTCGTCTGCTGAAATATTGTTCAGGATATCGATGAGGAATGTCGATTTGAAACCGATGCTCATTGCTGCACCTGCATACTGGCAAACTTGTGTTTCTTCGGCAGAAGTAGAGAAGTCAATATCTTGTGCGGAAATCACAATCTGGTTTTCCTGCATACGGAGTTTAATTAAACTGCTTGCCTGCGATGAGAAAATAGACACACGACGCAAAGCTCCTACCAACTGTTGACGGTCTACGGTCACTTTGTGCGGGTTGTTCTGCGGAATTACCGAGTTGTAGTTCGGGTAACGTCCTTCAATCAGGCGGCAAACCATCCGGTAGCTTTCGAGCATGAATACAGCATTACGTTCATCGAATTCGATCGTCACTGTGCCTTGTTCTTTCGGCAAAAGATTCTTAAGCAAAGTAGCCGGTTTCTTTGGAAGGATGAAGGCTGCACGCTCGTTACCTTTGGCTGCCAATGTCTTGCAACGCACCAGTTTATGACCGTCTGAAGCAACCATTGTGATGTCTTCTGTGGTAATATCGAAATAAATACCGTTCATCACCGGACGAAGTTCGTCATCGGCAGTAGCAAATACCGAACGGTTGATACCTCCCAGAAGTACACTTGCCTCCATTTCTACACGGACTGCATTATCACCCAGTGTAGCCGATTGCGGGAATTCATCCGCATTCTGCCCCATCAGGCTGTATTTTCCGTTCTGGTACTGCACTGTTATTTCATAATTATCCGGATTGATTTCAAATGTAAGTGGTTGTTCCGGGATTTCTTTCAGTGCATCAAGCAATGTTTTCGCTACTACGGCAAAACGCCCGTTTGTATCGCTTTCATTCACTTCTACGGTAGTCACCATCGTTGTTTCACTGTCGGATACAGTCACAGACAATGTTCCGTCTTCCAATTCGAAGAGGAAACAATCGAGAATTGGCAGCGCATTTTTTGAATTAATCACACGGCTGATGGCCTGTAAATGGCTGGAAAGAGCAGTACTTGAAACGATAAATTTCATATATTTTCGTGTATTTAAGTTTTAAATGTTCTATCGCACAAAGTTACGAAAAAAGATTTGGGCTGCCCAATAAAACAAAAGAAAAAAACAGGCATTGTGTGAGGGATATTACTAAAAAATTGTAACTTCGCCCCAGAATTTAAAATTATCGCAATGGAATTTACAGGAAAAATCATCGCTATCCTCCCCCCGAGAGGCGGAGTTTCAAAAACTAGCGGCAACGAGTGGAAATCACAAGAGTACGTTATCGAAAACCACGACCAATATCCGCGCAAGATGTGCTTCGACGTATTTGGCGCAGACAAAATTGAGCAGTTCAACATTCAAATGGGCGAAGAACTAACTGTATCATTCGACGTTGACGCCCGTCAGTGGAACGATCGTTGGTTCAATAGTATCCGTGCATGGAAAGTAGAACGTGTTGGTGCAGGTGCTCCGATGGCTTCCGGTTCTCCCGTTCCTCCCCCACCTCCGTCAGCTATGCCGGAATTTACTCCGGGGGATGCCAAAGACGATCTGCCATTTTAAACCGAAAGCCATTCGCCGGACGAATAAGCATAAAAAACTCCCGATAGGATTAAATTCTGTCGGGAGTTTTTTTTAGAAAAACGATTGTAAACAAACGGTCATTTTTTATTCTGATTTATATTTCAAAACAATGTTAGGATATACCACTCCGTCTGTACAGGCAAACTGAACAAAGAGGGTGAAATTATGGAAAAAATCGGCGTTACGCAGAAAAAAATCCGGTACAAAACGAACGTGGTTTTCTGATTGCCGAAATATGTGGTCAAAATCCGCCATCAACATAAAGTGGTATGAATCAGACAAGTGATCCATGCCTGCCTGATAGGCCATTACTCCATTAAGCACTTCGCCTTTATCCAGTTGGCGAATGTATTGTGACAGAGCATTCTCATCAGGAGCAAGCAACAAACGCCCGTCATAGAACGCCGCATACACATCCAAAGTGGCCTCCACAAAACTGGTCAGTTGTTTAAACAATGTTGTTTGAGGCAACCGATAGACCAAGTATGCCTTATTTACAGTATAACCAAAAGTAATACGGGGAGTTTTTCTTCCTTCATCTGCTGAAGCAGTATTGACAAGGGTACGAAGCATCCTTTCAGCTTCCGTCACATCTGCCACAGACAGGCTCAAGACTGCCGCTGCATCCTGCAACGTATCTTCACGCTGGAAGAGACAGGCAACCAGGTCTTGCCCGGCATTTTCCATCAGATAGCGGGAAAATTCCTTATCTCTATTCTGCACTTCACTCGTGCGGACTGCCCCGTTCTGCTCCTGCGCATTTCCATAAGAAAGTAAAGACGCCCAGTCCGTAATCCCCTGTCTGCTAAAATAGAAAGCAGTGGAGGGCAGTGCTTCACCCGGGAAGCCTTTGACTGATTGCTGCTGGCGAAGTTGTTTTATTAATGCAAAACAAGTGTCTGCATCATGAGTGATGCCGGAGAAATAGATAAAATCATCTTTCATCTTCATGTCAAATTCCGTCCATCCCATCATCCCTTTCATACGGGCATAGATTGTGGCGGTCGCTGCACTTTTTTTGGGAGCACGCACTCCTGTAAAGGTAGGATCATCTGCCAATGATTTACCACTCTTATATGCATCAATAACGTTTTCAATCAGTTTTTTCTGAAAACTTAATGCCATAAAATCAGACGTCAGATAGCAGGCTAGAAAATCACCATCTGCCATCGGGTAAATGATTATTTCCTCTCCTTTGTAAACAAACGTTTTCGGTGGATAAAGCGAAGATATATATTTACGCACAAACCTGTTTACCAATTCCTTATCCCCATTTCCCAATCTGCAATAAAGTACCTGGTTCCGTTCGTTATCCGGTTCGTGGAAACTAATCAGCATCTGATTCATTTGCCGACTCAAGCCATGGGGAGTATCTTCCGAGAGGGCATAAAGGCTTTGTTTCAGATAAGAAAAAAGTTTGGATACATAAAGATATTGCTGATTTTTACTACAAGTCAGATCATCGACCTCCGCTACAAACTCGAGCACATCATCGGTAACAAATACGGCTGAAGTGGTGGATGGAACCAGTTCATAAAGATCAAAATCTTTCTGCCCTTCGGCCGCCGACAGTCTAAAAAAAGAGTACAATGCGAAACCTGAGCACAAAAGTACAACAGAAGACGTGATCGCTATTTTCACTATCGTACGAAGTTTCATAATATTCGCTGTTTATCGGCTAGGTGCAAAAATAATAATTTCTACAAAGAAAACAAAACTTTTGCTAAAAATTTCACCGATAATCAAAGATAGATATCCAATCCGTCGAATGCCAGGTGAATATTTTCCGGAAGGCTCTTTTCAACCTCCGCATGCAAGCCCATATCATGACTCATGTGTATAAAGTACGTCTTCTTTGCCTGAATGCGCTGCGCCACTGCCAATGCTTCTTCCAAATTCTGATGAGTAGGATGCGTGGCAATCCGAAGTGCATTCACTACCAAAACATCTATTCCCGCCAATTGTTCATAGGATTCTTCGGGCATGGTCAGCATATCAGTGATATAACCTAATTGCCCGATACGATATCCCAGAATAGGCAATCGGTCATGCATCACACGTAAAGGAAGTACCTCCGTGTGGTTAACAGAAAAGGCCTGCCCCACCGAGATTTCCTGCAAAGGAATGTCAGGAACTCCCGGATAACGATGGTCAACAAAGCAATAGGGCATACGCAAGCGCAAGCCTTGCGCCACATAATTTTCCGCATAAATAGGCACTGAACCAAATCGGCAAAACGGACGCAAATCGTCCAACCCGCCCACATGGTCATAATGTTCATGCGTAATGAGCACACCATCTATCTTCTCAAAAGGAAGACGCAATACCTGTGTCCGGAAATCCGGACCGCAATCTATCAAAATTTGCGCATCATCTGTCTCAACAATAGCAGATGCACGCAATCGGTTATCTTTCGGATCGGTAGAAGTACAAACCGGACATGTACAGCCGATTTGGGGTACTCCCGTCGATGTTCCACTTCCAATGATTCTTACTTTCACTTGTTACTTCTCAATTTATTAAGTTAACTTCCGGGTGGATATCAATGCCGAACTTCTCATGAACAGAGGCTCGGACTGCATCTGAAAGCGCAAGAATATCGCTACCTTTTGCTCCACCAAGATTCACTAACACCAGCGCTTGTTTATCATGTACGGCAGCCGGACCTAAGGCCTTACCTTTCCAGCCGCATTGGTCGATCATCCATCCTGCCGGAATTTTCACCCGATCTTCTGCCAGCTCATAGTAAGGCATCCGGGGATATTCCTGCTGCAGGGCTTCCAGTTTTTCTTTCGGCACAATGGGATTCATAAAGAAGCTGCCGGCATTTCCCATTACCTTCGGGTCGGGCAACTTGCTCTCACGAATATCAATTATCACTTTCCGTACAACAGAAAGCGTCAATGCCGGATATTTTTCAAGCTCCTGACGAATGGTTCCATAATCTAACGTATAATGTTCTTTTTTACTAAGTCGGAAACGGACATAGGTGACAAAAGCCGACTTGTTTTCCGGGCGTTTAAAGATACTGTTACGGTAGGTATATCCACACTCTTCCACCGAATAAACGCGTTCTTCAGCTTGAATGTTCACCGTTTCCACAGCTGTTATCAGATCTTTCACTTCAACGCCATAAGCTCCGATGTTCTGTACCGCGCTCGCTCCGACCTCACCGGGGATGAGCGACAGGTTCTCCGTTCCATACCATCCATGTTCTACGCAATATGCAACGAAGTCATCCCATACTACTCCCGCTCCCACTCGTACCGACACAGAGTGTTCATCTTCCTCCGTCACTTCGATTCCTTCAATGCGGGAATGGAGTATCAATCCGTCGTAATCTTTGGTAAACAACAGGTTACTGCCGCCACCAATATGCAAAAAAGGTGTCACAATGGCACCTTGCACAACCAGCTTCTTCAGTTCTTCAACCGAAGAATATTCTAAAAAACGAGCGGCACTGACATCGATGCCGAATGTATTGTAGGGCAAAAGAGAATACATATATTTTTAGTTATAAGTTATACTGTTATAGTGCGTCGTAACCTGTATCAGATACTTGTATCTTCAAACTTATACAATTCCCATTCTCCGGCTTTCCGGCGGAAATAAAGGATATTGGAAAAACCATTTCCGATACCTTTCAACGCCAGGATTTTCGTGGGCGAATCATCGTCATTCCGCTGTCCGTAATTAATATTAGAAAGGCGGTCGACAGGAAGTACCGGTTTGAAGGCAAACCACTGATTAAGATCGAGGGTTGTCTCCAAAATGGAGAAATCATCGTCCGGATCACTGGTTACAAAAGCCAACGGCTCCCGCACACGCTGACTCTGAAAAAGACTATCCGTTGCAAAATGTCCGAAAAACTCAACAAAGTTTTCATTATCACTTTGTTCAATGGGCCGCAGGTTGATTGCCTCCAGTATCCATGCACCTTTGATACGTTCAAAATAGTATCTTTTCACCATTCGTGTTTTCACGAACATCCACTCTACCTGCACAGAAGTGAGGGAGGTATCTCCTACTAGATCCATGTCTTCTTCTCTATCAAACAGCAGTGTATAATAATGCTGCTTGGTAAACAAGTCGTCATGCTTCCAGTTGCGTTCCTCGATGTTTGACTTCTTATCTCCATTGTAGTAGGGCAATGGAAATTTCACACGCTGACGCTGTAACACATCATCGGAAGCAAAATTGTAAATAAAATCATCAAAAGATTCATCCGCCTGTATAGGCTGCGGATCTTCCGGCGATTTGTCATGGTGGCTAGAATCGGCTATCTGCCGGACTGAATCCACCTCTTTAGTAATAGATGCGAAGGGGTCAATATTTGTTTTCTTGTTTCCACAAGAGCTCAATATACCGAGCAGTATGACCCCTGCAATTAGTTTTTTCATTATTTCAGTTTCTCTCTTAACTTTTCAAGCATATCCACCGTCATGCTTTCCAAATTGTAGGCCGGCTTCCATCCCCACTCTTCACGAGCACAGGTATCATCCAGACTATCGGGCCAGCTATCGGCTATGCGCTGCTTCAAAGGATCTATATCATAAATCATCTCAAACTGCGGCACATGCTTCTTGATAGCTTGATATATCGTTTCCGGATCGAAACTCATGGAAGCGATATTGAAAGCATTGCGGTGTATCAATCTTGCCGGATCGGCTTCCATCAGTGTGATTGCTGCATTCAGCGCATCCGGCATGTACATCATATCCATTAAAGTGCCTTGCTTAATGGGGCACACAAACTTTTCTCCTTTCACTGCCGAGTAGTAAATATCGACAGCATAATCGGTCGTACCTCCTCCCGGAGGGGTCACATTCGAAATAATGCCCGGAAAACGGACAGCACGGGTATCGACACCGTATTTATTAAAATAGTAATCACTCAATAACTCTGTCGTTACTTTAGTGACTCCATACATGGTACGGGGACGTTGAATGGTGTCCTGCGGTGTTTTCGTGTGAGGCGTACTAGCGCCAAACGAACCGATAGAACTCGGAGTAAACACTGCGCACCCTTGTTCACGTGCCACTTCCAGCACATTCCACAATCCATCGATGCCTATTTTCCAGGCCAGCTTGGGTTTCGACTCGGCAACTACGGACAACAGAGCAGCCAAATTATAAATCGTATCAATGTGATACTCTTTTACTACAGATGCGATCGCTTCTCCGTCCGTTACATCAGCAATAGCCGACGGTCCGGACTCCTTTAATTCCCCTTTAGGTTCTGCACCCGGAATATAACCTGCTACTACATTTGCATTTCCGTAACGTTTCCGTAGCTCCATCGTCAGCTCCGACCCTATCTGTCCGGTAGCTCCAATAATCAAAATGTGTTCCATTTTTTCTTCTGACTTAGAATATCAAGCTTAAATAGTGCGCAAAGTAAGCACTTTTTTTTCAGATTTTAATCAAAAAGACATTGTTATTCCAAGAAAAATTGTGTCCTTTGCAATATAACTTAATCACCCAAACACTATGTACGGTAAAATGCAAGAATATCTCCGCCAAACATTGGCTGAAATTAAGGAAGCCGGACTTTATAAAGAAGAACGACTGATTGAAAGTGCGCAGCAAGCTGCCATCACTGTAAAAGGTAAGGAAGTATTAAACTTCTGCGCAAACAACTATCTAGGATTGTCCAATCATCCCCGATTAATCAAGGCTTCGCAGGAAATGATGAACAACCGTGGATACGGAATGTCATCCGTCCGTTTCATTTGTGGAACACAAGATATACACAAAGAACTGGAAGCTGCCGTCTCGGACTATTTCCAGACTGAAAACACGATTCTGTATGCTGCCTGCTTTGACGCTAACGGCGGTGTATTCGAACCGCTTTTCTCTGAAGAGGATGCCATCATCTCGGACTCGCTAAACCACGCTTCTATCATTGACGGGGTACGTCTTTGTAAAGCGAAACGTTACCGTTATGCCAATGCTGACATGAAAGACCTGGAAAGATGTCTGCAAGAAGCGCAGGCACAACGTTTCCGTATTGTTGTTACGGACGGTGTGTTCTCAATGGATGGCAATGTAGCTCCGATGGATCAGATTTGTGATCTTGCCGAGAAATACAATGCGTTAGTAATGGTGGACGAGTCTCACTCTGCCGGTGTGGTAGGTGCCACTGGTCATGGCGTAAGCGAGTTGTATAAGACTCACGGACGTGTAGATATTTATACCGGAACGTTGGGTAAGGCTTTCGGCGGTGCACTGGGAGGATTTACCACCGGGCGTAAAGAAATCATTGATTTACTCCGTCAACGTAGTCGCCCGTATTTGTTCTCCAACTCATTGGCTCCGGGTATCATCGGTGCAAGTCTTGAAGTTTTCAAGATGCTGAAAGAGAGCAATGCATTACATGATAAACTCGTCGAGAATGTAAACTACTTCCGCGATAAGATGACGGCTGCCGGATTTGATATTAAACCGACACAAAGTGCTATCTGTGCTGTTATGCTATATGATGCGAAGTTATCCCAGATTTACGCTGCACGTATGCAGGAGGAGGGTATCTATGTGACAGGTTTCTACTATCCGGTAGTGCCGAAAGATCAGGCCCGCATCCGTGTACAGATTTCTGCAGGACACGAAAAAGCACATCTTGACAAGTGTATCGCTGCCTTTATCAAGGTAGGTAAAGAGCTCAACGTATTGAAAGCGGAATAACTCCGAAGCAAGGTTTCCTTGCGGAATCTATATTTTAGGCGCGGATTACACGGATCACACAGATTTCACGTATCTTACACAGTTGCTTTATAACAAGCTTCATTCTAAAAAACGTATAATACGTGAAATCTATGTAATCTGCACCTAAATTCTCTTTTATAAAATGAATTTTGAACCGCTACTTGACTACAAAAAATAGATTATGGAAGAACTGACCCTCACTACTCCTGCCCTACTTTTCTCGGCAGTTTCATTGATTTTGTTGGCTTACACCAACCGTTTCTTATCGTATGCCCAACTTGTGCGCCAACTGCGTGACCGCTACGTGGAGAACCCTTCGGATATCACTGAAGCTCAAATCGAGAATTTACGGAAACGGTTGAACCTGACCCGTACAATGCAAGGACTGGGTATTGCAAGTCTTTTTCTTTGCGTAGTCAGTATGTTTCTTATTTATATCGGACTGCAATTATTTTCTGCTTACGTATTCGGACTGGCACTGATTCTGTTGATAGCCTCTCTAGGCGTATCTTTCCGCGAAATACAGATTTCCACCCGTTCACTGGAGATTTACTTGGGAACGATGGAGAAAGGGAAAAACAAAAAATAACACGGTTGACAATCCCTCCTATTAAGTTTTATCAAGACACTACCCGGCAAGGAAGGATGACCGTAAAGCGACTTCCCTTGCCTACTTCGGATTTGAGTTCAATCCTTCCACCCAGTTTTTCTATAATTACCTGACAAATAGAAAGCCCCAATCCTGCTCCCTGTGAAAATTCGTTCTGTTTGTAGAAACGGCTGAAAATCATCCGTTGTTCTTCGCGTGGAATACCTCTCCCAGTATCTTCTACATAAATCCGCACATGCCCCTCATCCGGCAGATAAATATACCCTAATTTGATATATCCGGTTTCCGTAAATTTACTGGCGTTATTCAAGAAATTTGTTAGAACTTGTATCAAGCGCTCTCTATCCACATTAATTTCCAAAGGTATATTATCCACTTCTTTCAGGAATTCCAGGCGTGGAGCAATCAATACCTGGTGAGTCATATAAATGTCATCAATCAGCTCTCTCACCCTACATTTCTTAAACGAGAAAGACATATAGCCTGATTCGATACGAGAAAGCTCCAAAATATCGTTAATCAATTTGAGCAACAACTCGCTGTTCTTATTAATAGTGCCGATGTATTCTTCGCGTTCTACGGAACTCAATCCATCTTCCAATGCCAGAATATTGGCAAAACCCACAATCGAATTAAGTGGAGTACGTATCTCATGGCTCATATTTGCCAGGAATGATTGTTTCAATTCTGCCTTTTCAGCGAGTAAGCGTGCAGCTTCCAGTTCCTCTTCACGATCTTTTATATCTTGTATGTTGAGCAGCAAACCTGCTGTTTTATATTCACCACCCGAAAGCTGTTTAGTAGTATAACGAAACTCCCACCACTATAGCCTTTACCGTCGAAGTTACAAAGCTCCTGCACAATTTTTTTATGAGCACTTTTCAGATTTCGCCAGTTGAACTTCACTCCCTCCCAATGATCGGGATGAATAAAGCTCATGAATTCCTTAAACGATAGTTGTCTAGGATTTAACCCTTGCGACGCCCAGAATGCATCTTCAAAAACAAAACAACCCTTATCCAATCTCCAAGCATACGTCATTCCACCCTCAATGGCTAATGACAATGTTTCTTTTTCATCAGCCAATGCTATAAGAGCCTGTTTTTTCCTCATCTGTTCCCGAAGATATAGCCACCAAAGAGAAGCAAAAAGTAAAATCAGGAAAAGAACAAATGAAGCGACTAAGGCTCCCCACAAAAATGGATATTCATCTCTGAACGGAATATTGATAATACGATATTTAGCAGGAATACTTTCCTTACTCAAACCAATTTGCGTCATTGTATTCCAGTCTACGACATACTCTTTCCGGCTTTCAACAATGGGTATATCCGAAGGGCTTGCGCCATGTAATATGCGAACGGCAGTTTTCACCTCTTCTTCTACCTGAATAGGCAGCGAAGTGATGTATCCACCCAACAACTTCTCACCAAACCCAAAGGCTTCATTGATGGCTGTCAGACTAGGACTACCACAGATACTCCCAATATTAATAGTGGTGTAATCACGTTTCAACTGGATATAACATTGATCGCGGTAACTCCTGTTCAAAACCCACATAAAAGTAGCATTCGAATGGTTTCTGGCATTACGCAAAGGAATAGCCATGAAACGGGTATAGCCTTCTTCCTGTGCCAAACGTATCTGTTCTTCAGGAGAAAGTTCGGGATTATCTATGAATCCGGTCACTTTATATCCTTTAAACTGCTCCTTTGCATCTCTTCTGATTTGTCTGTCGATATAGGTAGTATCAAGCATGGTAAACAAACGAACGTGCTCACCGAAAAGCTCTTTTGCCACACTGATATTCTCATTAAAGGCTATCTTGTCATGGAAGCCTGTCACGTTGGGATGATGTTTCAGTAATCCCCAATTCGGATAATTGACACCACCAAAAACTACAGGCACTTCTTTCGCCAACTGAATTCCGCATTTCATCAATGAATAAGTAGCCTAGTCTTCATTCACCAGAATCACTTCCGGCCGCCAGTCTTTCGATACGGAATCAACCAGAAAGCGCATCCGCTCAAGTTCCGGCTCTTCCCAGTAGGATTCACAGTCTAAATAAACGGTACGAATATCAGCATCAATTTTCTCTTTTTCAAATTGCTCCGCTATCATCCGGTTAAATTCCGGATAAGCCGCATAAGTCTCCTCATAAGAGTGGATAACCAGAATACGCCGTTCTTCTTTTTGAGAACAACTACTCACCCCCAAAAAGAGCAATAAAAATACAGGGAGCAATCTAAAAATTCCTCTATTCACACCATTCATTTATAATAATCGGGATTAATTTTTCTCTGACTCGTAATACAAAGGTAGTTTATTTTCGAACATATAAGCCTAATAAGTGAAAAAAAAGAAGCTGTCTGAACAGAAATTCAGGCAGCTTCTATCTATATAAAGAACTATTTTTTCAGAGTAGCATCATTAACGCTGTCCCAATTGTGAATCTACAAAGAAAATTCCGGTATCACCAGCCTTCTTGATCTTGTCAACAATGCCTTGTGCTGTAGCTTCTTCTTCTACTTGTTCGCGAACAAATCCCCACAAGAAATCCTGTGTTGCTTTATCCTTTTCAGCAGCAGCTACGTCTACCAGCTTGTCTACCAATTGAGAAACATGACATTCATGCTTGTAAACGTGTTCAAACACTTCGAGAGGTGTACCCCATCCGTTAGGAACAACATCTATTTTATCTACTTTAGCAGTTCCTCCACGTTTGATGATATAATCTGCCATTGCATAAGCGTGTCCCATTTCTTCCTGGGATTGCTTTTTCATCCAATGAGCAAAACCGCTGAAACCTTCTTTCTCAAAATAGAAAGACATTGCTAGATACAGGTTAGCAGACCACATTTCAGCAGTAATCTGTTCGTTAATTGCATTCTGTAATTTTTCTGAAATCATAATCGTATTTTTTATTAAGTTGTTAATGTAGTTTCTTTTTGAACTCATTACAAAAATAACAAGCTTTCAGTTAAAATTGTTCCATGCACCCTATATTTTTAAACTACATTCACATTTTGATTGTAGTGGTTCATTTTTTACTTACACCAGTTCGTCGGAAGTATATCCTTTCGGCAGTTCACGACAGTTGTATCCGGAAGCCATTATTTCACCATAAGCACCAGCAGAACGAAGGGCTATCAAGTCACCACGCTTCACTTTGTTCAGGTCAATTGCTTTTCCGAAAACATCCGACGATTCACAGATCGGTCCTACTACATCGTATGCCTCCAATGGTTCTTCGGAAGTAATATTTTCCATTTTATGGAATGCCTGATACAGAGCCGGACGGATAAGATCGGTCATACCTGCATCCAGGATGGCAAATTTCTTCCGTGTGCCTTGTTTTACATACAAAACCTTAGAGATTAAGGAACCGCACTGTCCTACAACTGCACGTCCCAATTCAAAATGCAAGGTCTGATAAGGACGTAATTTCAGTTGTCCGGCATAGGTAGCAAAGTAATCCTTGAAGTTCGGAATAGCCTGACGATTGGGATGTCCGTAGTCAATTCCCAAACCACCTCCTACATTAATGTGTTCTACCAGAATTCTGCGAGCTTCCAATTTATCCTGCAATTCATTGACACGATTACAGAGAGCTACAAAATCGCCCATATCCAGAATCTGTGAACCAATGTGGAAATGAAGCCCGATAAACTTTACGTTTTTCATCTCCTGCGCCACATCTATCACCTTGTCCATATCCTGCATGCTGATACCGAATTTGTTTTCCGCCAAACCGGTAGTGATATTTGCGTGAGTATGTGCGCCTACATCCGGATTGATACGGAAAGCAACATTAGCCACCTTATTTTGAGCAGCAGCCAATTCATTGATTACTTCCAGTTCGGGAATAGACTCTACATTGAAACAGAAGATGCCGTACTCCAGCCCGAGGTTAATTTCCCAGTCTGCTTTACCTACTCCTGCAAAAACAACTTTATTGGCCGGAAATCCTGCACGGATAGCGGCACGAATTTCTCCACCGCTCACACAGTCGGCTCCCATTCCGCTCTCACGGATGATGGTAAGTACTTTCGGGTTAGCATTTGCTTTAACAGCGTAATGCACTGAATAATTAGGATATTTGGCAACCTCATGGTTAATAGCCGACAATGTATCGCGCAGCACTTTGGTATCGTAATAATAGAAAGGTGTCTGCAAAGTGCGGAATTTATCGATTGGAAATATTCCCTTCATAATTCGAAAAACTTGTTTAGTTGGTTAAAAAAGAGCGCTTTTATCAGTTCGGTAAAAGCGCTCGTATTATTTGTGGAATTATTTGCCGTTGAAAAGCATATCGCTCAACGATTGTAAAGCTACTTTCTTATCACACTCCCGAATGAGGAAGGAGATGTTATAGTTACTTCCTCCAAACGAGATCATTCGCACCGGTATATCGCGCATCGCATCGAGTGCTTTTGCTTCAAAACCGACATTTTCCCATTCAAGGTCACCTACAACGCAGATGATACACATTTCTTTATCAACGGTTACTGTTCCGTATTTCTTCAGGTCGTCCAGAATCTCATTAAGATGTTTCGTGTTATCTATCGTAACAGATACACCGACTTCTGACGTACAGATCATATCGATAGATGTCTGATAGCTTTCGAAGATTTCGAACACCTTACGCAAGAAACCATGAGCCAATAACATGCGGCTGGATTTAATCTTAATAGCAGTGATGTTATCTTTTGCAGCTACTGCCTTAATCTTGCCTTTTTCCGTATCGTTAGAAATCAGTGTGCCCGGAGCCTCCGGATCCATTGTGTTCAACAAGCGGACAGGGATATTGGCATATTTAGCCGGCTGGATACAAGTAGGGTGCAGAATCTTTGCACCGAAGTAAGCCAACTCGGCTGCTTCTTCGAAGTGCAGCTGGCGTACCGGAGCGGTCTTGTCAACAATACGCGGGTCGTTATTGTGCATACCGTCGATATCTGTCCAGATCTGGATTTCGGAAGCGTTCACTGCTGCTCCGATCAGAGAAGCGGTGTAGTCGCTACCACCACGTTGCAGGTTGTCTATCTCACCGTAAGCATTGCGGCAGATGAAACCTTGCGTAATGTAGATTTCCGTATCCGGATAAAGATCCAATTGAGCACGCAATTTATCCTTAATATATACGGGGTCCGGTTCTGCGTTCTTATCAGTACGCATGAATTCCAAAGCCGGAAGCAACACGGACTTCACACCGCATTCCTGCAGGTAAAAGTTTACCATCGCCGTAGAGATAAGCTCTCCCTGTGCCAAAACCACTTTCTCTTCGAACAAAGTGAAAAGGTCTTTAGTATAGGAGCGGATGTAGTCGAAGTGGGATTTGACAACTTCAAGACCTTTCTGTTTATATTCCTGGGTTGCAAAAAGCTCATCAATATGCTGTTTATATTTTGCTTCCAGCTTATTAATAATCTCGTTGGCACCCTCCGGATTCTTCTTATACAGATAGTCCGAAATTTCCACCAATGTGTTTGTTGTTCCTGACATAGCAGAAAGAACAACAATCTTCTGTTCACCATCGGTAATCAATTTGGCTACTTCCTTCATGCGCTGAGCAGAACCTACGGAAGTTCCTCCAAACTTTAAAACTTTCATTTTCGTTACTGTTTTAGTTATCTATATTTAAATCTATTTCTATTGTTCTCTGTCTGGGCATATATTCATCAGTCACATCTACAATCTGATGGTCGGCACAACGATATACCCTGCCCGGATAATCTTTCAACAGTTGCAAATTGTGCGTCGTCATCACTACCGATGAGCCGGATTCGCAGATATTGTGCAACAATTCAACGATGGCTTTACCTGTTTCCACATCCAGATTTCCGGTTGGTTCATCCGCCAGGATGATAGCCGGAGAATTGAGTACGGCACGTGCAATCACAATGCGCTGCTGTTCGCCACCGGAAAGTTCGTTCGGAAGTTTATAACCTTTGTTGGACATTCCCACCAGTTGAAGCACTTCTTCAATACGATCCTGTATCTCCTGTTTGTTTTTCCAGCCTGTGGCACGAAGCACAAATTCCAGGTTATTATATACAGTACGGTCTGTAAGCAGCTGAAAATCCTGGAATACAATGCCTAACTTGCGGCGCAGTTGCGGGATATGCTTACGTTTGATAGATCGCATATTATAACCCAGCACTTCCGCTTCACCGTCAATTACGTCCAGTTCGCCATAAAGAGTCTTAAGCAGACTCGTTTTTCCCGAGCCTACTTTTCCGATCAAATAGACAAACTCTCCTTTGTGCAATTCCAGATTTACATCACTTAGCACACAGAGTTCCTGTTGATGGATTTCTACGTTCTTATATTGTATCAACGCCCCGTCATCCATGCCGACTCCCGTTTTAATTTTTAATTTCTAATCTTTACTTATTAATGCTTCTTCCAGGTACTGCTATGTCTTTCCTGCAGTTCACGTGCAAGATCTTCGATGCGATAGCCTTTTGAAGCAAGCAATACAATCATGTGATAAATGAGGTCGGCTCCTTCGTAGATCAAACGTTCGTCAGTACCGTTCGTTGCTTCGATCACTGTTTCCACAGCTTCCTCACCTACTTTTTGAGCTATCTTATTGATTCCCGACTCAAACAGACTGGTCGTATAAGAACCTTCGGGCATCTCTTCGTGACGCTTGTCTATGAAGTCCTGCAATGCTTTCAGGAACATGACTGGTTCTTCGTTTTTCTCCCCCCAACAAGTATCTGTGCCTGTATGACACACAGGACCTACCGGATCTACTTGAATCAATAATGTATCATTGTCGCAATCAGCCTTTATAGATACAACATGAAGGAAGTTACCGCTTTCTTCACCTTTTGTCCATAAACGATTCTTCGTACGGCTAAAGAATGTAACTTTTCCGGTTTCCACCGTTTTATCATAAGCTTCTTTATTCATGAAACCCAGCATCAAGACCTTACGTGTCTCGTTGTCCTGTATGATAGCCGGAACGAGTCCGTTCATTTTATCGAAATCCAATTCCATTTTTATATAAGTTCTAATTACTATTCCAATTTACAATTACTACCTATTCGCCTACGGAATTCTTTTGCAGACAGTTCCTATATTTATCTGACTATATAATCCATCCGCAGGAAAACCCGGCCGGGGTGCCTCACCCCCTGATGGTAATTCCTTCGCCGCAAAGATACGATTTTAATTCGGGAATTTTAATTTCTCCGAAGTGAAAAACACTGGCAGCCAATGCAGCATCTGCCTTTCCCTGTAAAAAGACATCACGGAAGTGCTCCTTACAGCCCGCACCTCCCGAAGCTATGATGGGAATAAAGAGTTGATCCGCTAAAGCGGCAAGTGCTTCATTTGCATAACCGGCTTTTACACCATCGTGATTCATGCTTGTGAAGAGTATTTCTCCTGCTCCGCGTTCCTGTGCTTCTTTAGTCCACTCGAACAGATCTTTATCCGTTTCGATGCGTCCTCCGTTCAGGTAACATTTCCAACCGTTTTCGGTCTGTTTGGCATCTACAGCCAACACACAAACTTGTGAGCCGAAATTCTTTGCTATCTCGTCAACCAACCGGGGATTGCGGATAGCGGAAGAATTGATAGAAATCTTATCTGCCCCTGCATTCAGCAGACGGTCTACATCACTTAATTCATTGATTCCACCACCTACGGTAAATGGGATATTGATATTAGCAGCAATCCGTTTTACCAATTCCGTAAAAGTCTTACGTCCTTCATGGCTTGCAGTAATGTCCAGGAAAACAAGTTCATCCGCTCCCTGTTCACTGTAAGCACGACCTAGCTCCACCGGATCACCGGCTTGGCGCAAGTTGACAAAATTCGTTCCTTTCACGGTTTGTCCGTCTTTTATATCCAGACAAGGTACTATTCTTTTTGCTAACACAATCCTATTTTATTTATTGTTCAACAATTTATAATCTATATTCCTGAAGCTCGATTCTTATCTTCCTTATAATAAAGGTATCTTATTTATTCCGATACGCTCATTACAGAAAGATTCTCAAATCTTGTAAGGTGATATGTCCTTCGTATAATGCCTTACCGAAAATAACTCCGGGAACACCGGCCTCATCCAAGGCTACAATATCATCCATCTTGCTCACCCCGCCACTAGCCATCAGATAAAGGTCAGGGAATTTTGCCAACACCTCTTTATACAAATCGATAGAAGGGCCACTCAACATTCCGTCACAGCTAATATCCGTACAGATTACTTTTCGTATACCTTTATCTATATAATTTTCGAGAAATGGAAAAAGTTCACAGGCACTTTCATCTTTCCAACCATTGACGGCTATCTTATGTTCTTTTACATCTGCCCCCAAAATAATCTTCTCACTGCCGTATATTTCCAGCCAATGACAGAATAATTCCGGATCTTTCACTGCAATGCTTCCTCCGGTTACCATCTGCGCACCGCTCTCAAAAGCAATTTTCAAATCTTCATCACTCTTTACTCCTCCACCAAAATCTATGACAAGAGAAGTGCGTACAGCAATCTGTTCCAACACCCGATAGTTAACGACATGATGAGAAGCAGCACCGTCCAAGTCTACCACATGAAGCCTGCGAACACCGTTCGCTTCAAACTCCTTTGCAACTTCCACCGGGTTCTCATTATACACCTTTTTACTATCGTAATCTCCCTGGGAAAGGCGTACGCACTTTCCATCAATAATATCAATGGCTGGAATAATTTCTATCATCTATTTACTATTTGTATCTTAGAGGTTTAAAAAGTTTGTCAGAATCTTCTCTCCTGTCTTACCACTTTTTTCCGGATGGAACTGGGTAGCATAAAAGTTATCTTTATGGAGCGCAGCACTGAACGGGTGAATATAGTCAGTTGTAGCAGCAGTAAAGTCGCAGGTCGGCACATAGAAGCTATGCACAAAATAGACAAACTCTTCTTCGGTGAACCCTTCAAACAATTTGCTATTCGTTTTTCCAATGGTGTTCCATCCCATGTGCGGCACTTTATCCTCATGTTTCTGCGGGACAAAACGTTTCACATCCACATCAAAGATATTCAAACAATCGACTTCTCCTTCTTCGGAATGCCGGCACATCAACTGCATGCCGAGACAAATTCCAAATACAGGCTGACGGAGATTCTTAATCAGTTCGTCCAGTCCCGTTGCCTTCAAGTGGTTCATGGTAGTTTCCGCCTCTCCCACTCCGGGAAAAATAACTTTATCGGCCGATTGGAGTTCTTCTTTATCAGCAGTAATCACCGCTTCTACCCCCAACCGCTTTAAAGCATAATCCACAGAACGAATATTGCCGGCATTGTATTTTACAACTGCTACTTTCATCAGCTAAATATTACTGTTTTATTTTTATAAGCCAAAACTTTGCGCTCGATGTGCTTCTGCACTGCACGCGAAAGAACGATTTTTTCCAAATCCTTTCCTTTATTTACGAGGTCTTCAATAGCATCTTTATGAGTAATGCGCACTACATCCTGTTCAATAATCGGTCCGGCATCCAGCTCTGTCGTTACATAATGACTAGTTGCACCAATAATTTTCACCCCTCTCTGGAAAGCTGCGTGATAAGGCTTCGCCCCTACAAACGCAGGAAGGAAAGAATGATGAATATTGATAATCTTATTCGGATAAGCATTAATCATCTGTTCGGAGATCACCTGCATATAGCGTGCCAATACAATAAATGTAATCTTATGTTTGGCAAGCAATTCCATCTCTTTGCGCTCCTGTTCTTCTTTCGTCTCCTTGGTGATAGGGAACAGATAGAAAGGAATTCCGAAACGTTCTGCCACGTGCTGCAAATCCGGATGATTACTTATAATAAGAGGTATCTCTACATTCCACTCTCCTGCCGTATACCGGGCTAACATATCGAAAAGACAGTGTGACAGCTTGGATACGAAAATAGCCATACGTGGTTTTACATCAGAGAAATAAAGACGAAAATCCATTTCATATTTTTGCCCGTAGAGTGTTCTGAAATAATCTTCAATTTTTTCCTGTGGAACCAGAAAATCTTTCAGTTCCCATTCAATACGCATGAAGAAGATGTTCTCTACATGATCTACATACTGATCCAAATAGATAATATTTCCTTTGTTTACCGTAATAAAGTCTGTCACTTCCGCTAGGATTCCCGGTTTGTCGGGACAGTGCAATAACAGTTTGGCTGTTGTCATCATTCTTTCTACTAATTAACGATTCTAGGCAGATTATTTTCTACCTTTCTAATTTTAGTCCGCAAAAATAACGATTTATTGCAAAATTACGAATTATTCAAGCAGAAAGTTGATATAAAAACGGTGATTTCTTACAGATAGAAAGATATCGAGAGTTATTTTCAATGAAAAGAATGACAAACTTTAGGATAGTGACGCCATTGCCTTCGGATAGTGACGGTATTCCATCGTGATAGCGTCACTATAACGATCAGATACCGTCACTATCCGAAGAGAAGAAAAACGAATATTTTTTTTCAGGCAACTATACTTTAATTACACCAAAATAGAAAATTTTCCCAAATA
>NZ_QTMW01000006.1:0-243799 GCF_003604005.1 Bacteroides sp. OF03-11BH
TTTCATCCTTCGTAGTTCAAAGTCGGGTGGTTGTCAAGATGATTTTTTTGGTTTGGTGTCGTCTTTTTTTAAGCTGCCGCATAACGGTTTGGCGCTTGGCGCAGTGGCGGATTTTGGAGCACAAAACTGTCAATACACCACAAAAGTTGATGCGAGGTAGAATGTTCAATTAACCACGTCACCCGCCATTGAGCCAAACGCCTGTTACCTGCTGGCATTCTTTTAAATTATATTCAAGTCTTTAAATACTTTTTTGGTAATTTCTTTTCTGCAACTTCCGAAATCAGACCTTTTCATTTTTCTGTCTTGTAAAAGTCTTGTTGCAAAAATATAAGTCCCATTTTTGGTCTCAATGTACCCTGTCCACCAACCTGTATTGATGTTATTTTCCCTTGTCCAACCTGTCTTAGCCCTTATAGTATATTCTTCATTTTGTTCCGTAATCATTACGTTTTTAACAATGTCAATATTTCGCTTAGAAAAGGGTAATTTTTCTTCATAAAAAGATTTTACAAATTCGACCTGATTTTTAGGCGAAATTGCAAAGTCTCCAAAATTCCAAAAATCGGCTTCAGTTTGGGATAAATTATTGTTTCCATACTTGCTCTCTGCGAGGTGTTTTCTATAGGTATCTTTTCCGATTTTCTTTGCAAGTTCTACAAAAACCCAACCTGCTGATAATTCAAAGGCTTCTTTGACTGGCATATCGTGATAAATTTCGGGTCTATAACCATACTTAACTGTATCTGTACTACCAACCCATTTTATTATTTCGTTTTCATCTTTGATAGTATTAGTTTCAAGAGCAATCAATAAATTTATAATCTTGAATGTAGATGCTGGAAGCGTTTCAATTTCTAATCCAACTGTGTCCGATACAATCCATTTATCATTTCTAATGTCATAAATAGCAATTGTGCCTTCAACTCCGCAACTGTCAAAATAATTTTGGAAGTCGCCCCGTATATTTATGTCGTTCTTAGCCAAAATATTTGATTTTCCATCTGCTTGTCTGTTAGACGAACATCCATAAATAAGGAAAAGTGTTACAATAAAAGAAAATAAACTTTTTGATTTCATTAGTTTCTTGAATTTACGGTTTGGTTTTTTATGCTTGCAGGTAACGTGCCGCGTATTGGCGATGGGCGGGATTTTTAGCACTGAACTTTAATCGAAGAACAGAAGTTGAATTTTGCACTTCCGTTGATACGAAGCCGTTCAGCCCGCCTATTGCCAATACGATGTTGTACGACGTAGTTATGTTTTGGGTTTTAGTCCAGCTAAATATTTTCGTATGTCATTTTCTAATTTATCCGGGTATTTGTACTCTAATTTTTTTGACAATTCAGTTCCTATTTCTGAAACTAAATCAGTCATTGAAAATAGAGCAGTCCAATTTTCCTTTATATCGCTCCCTGAAAATGTTTGTTCTGTTTTAGCCCACATTTCCTGGTTAAGATACTTTTTGAAAAGCCGTCCATATTTATTGGTCGTTATGTTCCAATTGTGTTCACTTGCAATGTGCCATTCAATTAAAGGAATTAAATATTCTGTGCGAATAACGGTTTCCGACATAAATTTCGCATAGAATATTTCATCTCTCACAAGACACTTTGCCACGTAAGTTGTGTCCCACCAAAAATCGTTTATTAGATTTTGAAACTCTTTTTCAGACGGTTTTTTGATAATGGAAATTTGATAAGTTGGTTTCAGCATTTGCTTTGTAATACCATCTTTATCAATTAAAATTTTATAACCAATATCCCAATCTTCTGGTAATTCTTTCTCTTGCGTTTCCTTTATAAATTTTGATTTGCTGTAAAGTTTAAAATCTACTTTCACACCGTCTTCATAAAGTAGCATTTTCATTGCGTGTTTATGGTTAAAACAACTTTCGTCTTCTTCAATCATAGCAATTGGATTTCCGAATTTAAGCGTCCAGCTTTTGTCTGAAATGTAATTTGTATTATCCTCAAAAACAAATTCAATGTCTAAATCACTAAATTCGTCAACAAGTGCTAAAGGATTTACAAGTGAACTTGTCAGAAGAAGAACTCTTACATCTTCGTTTTTCTCCGACCATTCTATAATTGTTCTTAACTTTTCTTCTCTGACTTTCATTTTGTTTGGTTCGGTTTTACTATGTCGTACAACGTCTTATTTACGCAACAAATATACAACATTCGTAAATACAAACCATATAACATTCGTAAACCGATTTGTGAGTAAAAGTGGAACTCCTTGATATGATATTGATAGAGAGAAGGATAAGCACGAAAATAAACATAGAATTATTTTGCATTTACGAATGTTTTGTTATCTTTGCCACTCACACTTATAACCGGAGGCATGGATGTTGACAGATTGATACTTGAATTTGAGCGGAAGCTCGTCTTGCAGCGCTACAGTGCGAACTCGATCGCTAACTACAAAAGCAGCGCGAGGAGCTTCCTTGATCTTGCGAAAAGGAAATTCTCGCATCCGGCTGAAATCGACGAGTTGGCGGTTGAGAAATATGTGCTGTGGAAAATCGAGAGGCACAGGATCGGCAGTTCTCACCAGCGCATGATAGTGGCGTCGATCGACAAGTTCTACAAGTCGATTTATGGCAGGGAGTTAAAGATAAAACACCTTTATCCGTCGAGGAGGACCTTTGCGTTGCCCAATTGTCTGAATATAGATGAAGTGAAAAGGATCATCGACGGCACCGAAAACATCAAGCACCGTTGCATGATCAAAATGCTTTATGGATCGGGGCTGCGATTGAGCGAACTGATCAATCTGGAGATAGCCGATATTGATTCTGCCAGGATGCTGATCCGCATCGTCAAGTCCAAGGGGAACAAAGACAGGGTTGTGACGCTCCCGGAATCCATTCTGACTGATCTTCGCACCTGTTACATCCTGCATAAGCCCGATGTATATCTGTTTGAAGGGCAGTGGGGCGGCCCATATTCGGCAAAGTCCGTGCAGATGGTTGTCAAGAACGCCGCGTCAAGAGCCGGAATCAGGAAGAGAGTCACGCCTGGATGCGTTCTGAATATTTTTCAACTCCCGACCTCCACCTCAAGTGGGCATCCGAGTCAAATGTCATAAAAAAAAGGGATTGCATTCGCATCGGAACACAAACCCTTTCGAGATAAAGAGAGAATGAAATTATCTTTTATTTTTGTCTGTCGCTCGTTGTGGCTACCACGCCCCTGAAATAACCGATGGATTCGGCAATTCCGATGAACGGATCCTTCATGTTGCGTTCGTGCTCCAAACTGACGACGCCGTCGTAGCCGGTTTTTCGGAGCATCCTCACGAATCCGGGGATATCAAGGATTCCCCGGCCGACCTCAACCGAATATCCCGCTTTTGAAGCTCCGGTGACATCTTTCAGGTGAATGTCGAACACGCGAGAGATGTATTTCTCCAAATCGGCGACCGGGTCTTTTCCGTTGCGTCTGTCATGACCGATATCCAGGCACATGCCGATGCGCGGGTCCAAATCCTTCACGTTTTCCCAAACGTCGTCGGCATCGGGATAGAGCGGCATGTCGGGGCCGTGCAGGTGGATGGCGTAATTGAAATCGTATTCCTTCACCTTTTTATCCAGATAAGGAAGCAGGTCGTAGTTTGGAACGCCGACGATCAGCTTCACTCCAACCCGTTTGGCATACTCGAATGCGTTGTCGATTTCCTGCTCCGTTTTCATGTAAATCGGTCCCACGGCATAACCGGTAACTCCCTTCGATTTCAATTTCTCGTGGAAATCGGCAATCTGTTGGTCGGTGCTGTTGAACGGCAGATGAAAATCCTTGATGCAGAGGTAGTGGACATCGCATTTTTCCAATGTCTGCAAGGTCTTGTCCAAATCGAAATTCACGAAAGTATAACCCGCCATTCCCACCTTGAATTTCTCGTAGGTGTCGGCAGCCGGTTGCGGATCGGGTCGATCTTGCGCGCTGATCATCATCGAAACGACGATTGCGGATAAGAAGAGGAGTAATTTTCTCATGACTTGCAAATGTTTTTACGTGTACGAACACAAATGTACGATTAAATATCATATGCAGGCAATGAATCAAATGTTTGTTATAGATATTTACCTTAATAAATTTAAAAATCACTTTTGTTCAATAAATCCCCGCTTTTTTCGTTACTTTGCATGCGGATTAAACGGATATGTCGGCATGATTGATTTCAATTCTCATCAATGGATCAAGTACGGTTTTGTTGCTTTTGCAGTGGCCATTGCATTGGCTTCTTTGTTGTTCTCCAACAAATTGGTGCGGGAACTGACCATCGAGGAGCGCAACAAGATTGAAATCTGGGCAAAAGCCACCGAGCATCTCGCCACCGAAACCGATAACAGCGACATGAACCTTGTGTTGCGGATCTTGCAGGGCAACACCACCATTCCGGTTATTTTGTACGACAAATCGAACCGAAGTTTCATTGTCAACAACATCAAACTTCCCGACAAAGGGCGGGACAGGTTTCTTCAAAAGAAAATGGAGGCATTTTCCAAAAAACGAAATGCCATTGAACTCACCGAACTCAATCAATCTCTTTATTACGATGATTCCTACACGCTCAAGCAGTTGCAGGTTTTTCCCTATGTGCAGCTGGCGGTGATAGCATTTTTCATCGCGCTGGTGTTCTTCGCCCTTCGCAATTCGTTGAAAGCGCAGCAGAACCGGGTGTGGGTGGGATTGTCCAAGGAGACGGCACACCAGTTGGGAACGCCGATTTCATCGTTGGTCGCGTGGATCGAGTTTTTGAAGCTGAAAGATATCGATCCCGCTCTATTGTCCGAAATCGACAAGGACGTGCATCGCTTGGAGATGATTGCCCGGCGTTTCTCGAAGATCGGTTCCGCCACGGATCTCCGGCAGGCAGATTTGCGCGAGGTTGTCCGCCGATCGTTAGGTTATATGGAAAAGCGGATTTCCGATAAAGTGCGGATCGATCTGGATTTTCCCGAACATGGGGTGACGGTTACCGTGAGCGAGCCGCTTTTCGATTGGGTGATCGAGAACCTGTTGAAAAATGCGGTGGATGCCATGGGCGGCGAGGGAACGGTTTTGTTCCATATTTCCGAAAGGCGGGGAAAGGTGCTTTTGGATATTTCCGATACTGGAAAAGGTGTCCCGAAATCACAGTTCAAAACCCTTTTTTATCCCGGATTCACCACCAAGGAGCGTGGTTGGGGACTTGGCCTGTCGCTTGTGAAGCGGATTGTGGAGGAATACCACAAAGGAAAGATTTTTGTGAAGGAATCGGAGCTTGGGAAAGGAACCACGTTCAGGATGGTGCTGAAATGATTATAATTAATACAAAACAAGAAGAAAATATGAACAAGCAATTCATTATCACGAATTTCGCCGCATTTGCTCTCATGCTGTTCCTGCCGACCGGATGCAGGCAGGCGGACGGCAAGCAGGATGCGGTGCAGAGTTATCGGGTCATAAAGGTCGCGGCAAGTCCGGTGGAAATCTCCGAGTCCTATTCCGCCGCCATACGCGGACGGCAGGATGTGGACATCCTGCCGCAAATATCCGGGCGCATTATCCGTCTGAAAGTGAAAGAGGGTGAACGGGTGAAGACCGGTCAAGTATTGGCTGTAATTGACCAAGTGCCCTATCGGGCGGCATTACGCACGGCGCAGGCCAATGTCAGCGCGGCACAGGCAAAAGTGGAAACGGCAAGAATCGAGCTGCGGGGCAAGCAGGCATTGTTTGACGAGAAGGTCATATCCGACTACGAGCTTTCTCTCGCCCGGAACCAACTGGCAGTGGCGTGTGCTGAACTCGAACAGGCAAAGGCACAAGAATCGGATGCACGCAACAATCTCTCCTATACGGAAATCAAAAGCCCGAGCAACGGAGTAGTAGGCACATTGCCCTATCGCATCGGTGCGCTTGTCGGTCCCAATATGGCACAGCCTTTCACGGTCGTGTCCGACAATGCGGAGATGTATGCCTATTTCTCCATTTCGGAGAATATGCTACGGCGATATTTGGCTCGCTATGGCTCGATTGACAGCATGATAGCCGGGATGCCGGAAGTGGGCCTGCAACTCAACGACGGCAGCCTGTACAAGGCGAAAGGACGTATTGAAACCGTAAGCGGCGTGGTGGATCCTGTTACCGGAACGGTACAAATCAAAGCCCTGTTCCCCAATCCCGACCGCGAACTGTTGAGTGGCAGCATCGGCAATGTCATCCTTCAAAACCCGAAAACGGAGGCCGTAACCATTCCCATGACCGCCACCGTGGAACTGCAGGACAAGATTATCGCTTACCGTCTGAAAAACGGACAGGCGGAAGCCGCCTATCTCACGGTGGACCGCCTGAACGACGGCAACCGGTTTATCGTAAAAGAAGGTCTTTCGGTCGGTGACACCATTGTCGCCGAAGGCGTGGGACTGGTGAGAGAAGGCATGAGCATAACCCCTAAAAACGAAACGAAATGAACCTGCGATTTTTTATAGACCGCCCGGTGTTTTCGGGCGTTATCTCGGTGGTGATTGTACTGTTGGGCATGATTTCCATGTTTTCCTTGCCGGTGGAACAATACCCCGACATCGCACCTCCGACCATCAACGTATTCGCAACTTATCCTGGAGCAAACGCTGAAACTGTGCAGAAGGCAGTGATAACCCCTCTGGAAGAAGCCATCAACGGCGTGGAAGACATGACCTATATGACTTCCACGGCATCGAATACGGGCGATGCTTCCATCAACATCTATTTCAAGCAGGGAACCAACGCGGACATGGCGGCGGTAAACGTGCAGAACCGCGTGAACGGCGCGCTGAGCCAGCTTCCGGCGGAAGCCACCAAGACCGGTGTCACCACTGAAAAGCAGCAGAATGCCGAACTGATGACTTTCGCGCTCTATTCGCCCGATGACCGCTTCGACCAGACCTTCCTGAACAATTACGTGAAAATCAATGTCGAGCCGAGGCTGAAACGTATCAGCGGCGTGGGAAAGGCACAGATGTTCGGTTCCAACTACAGCATGCGACTTTGGCTGCGTCCCGACAAGATGGCGCAATACGGGCTTATCCCCGATGACATATCCACCGTACTCGCACGACAGAACATCGAGGCCGCCACCGGCTCCTTCGGTGCCAATCATCCTACCGCCAATGAATACACGATGAAATACCGCGGACGCTTGTCCGGCGCGGAAGAGTTCGGTGAGTTGGTCATCAAGTCACTGCCGGGCGGCAATGTGCTTCGGCTGAAGGAGGTTGCCGATGTGGAACTGGGCGATGAATACTACAACTATTCCTCCGAAGTGAACGGGCATCCGGCAGCCATGATGCTCATCAACCAGAAAGCCGGGTCCAATGCTTCAAGCACCATCAAGGAGATTCACGAAGTGCTTGACGACCTCAGCCGGGACTTGCCCGAAGGGACGGAATTCGTGGTGCTTACCGATACCAACAAGTTCCTGTATGCTTCCATCAATTCTGTTATCCGGACACTTATTGAAGCGATACTTCTGGTTATCGTGGTGGTATATGTATTTTTGCAAGATATTAAGTCCACGCTTATTCCTACGATATCCATTTTCGTCTCCATTATCGGTACGTTCGCCGTGATGTCCATGATCGGCTTCTCCGTCAACCTGCTCACCCTGTTCGCGCTTGTGCTTGCCATCGGAACTGTGGTCGATGATGCCATTGTGGTGGTGGAAGCGGTGCAGGCGAAGTTCGACGAGGGCTATCAGTCTGCGGTTCTCGCGGCTGATGATGCCATGAAAGGCGTTTCGTCGGCTATCCTGACCTCTACCATCATCTTTATGGCAGTGTTTTTCCCCGTTGCCATGATGGGCGGGACTTCGGGAGCGTTCTACACGCAGTTCGGTATCACGATGGCTGTTGCCGTGGGAATCTCGGCAGTCAATGCCTTCACACTCTCACCGGCACTTTGCGCGCTGCTGCTGAAACCCTATATCGATGAGCAGGGCAACACCAAGAACAATTTTGCAGCCCGTTTCCGTAAAGCGTTCAATGCCGTCTTCGACCGTCTGAGCCGACGCTATGTACGTGGAGTGATGTTCATTATCCATCGCCGATGGCTGTTGTGGAGCATCATAGGCATTTCTTTCGGGTTGCTGGTGCTGCTGGTCAATGTCACAAAGACGGGACTTATTCCCGAAGAGGACACCGGGACGGTCATGGTGAGCATGAACACGAAGCCCGGCACATCCATGGCTCAGACAAGTAAGGTGATGGAGCGTATCAACAGCCGTCTCGACAGCATCGGCGAGATTGAATACAGCGGTGCGGTCGCCGGTTTCTCTTTCAGCGGTTCCGGTCCCTCGCAGGCGATGTATTTCGTGACACTCAAAGACTGGGAGCAGCGTAAGGGAGAGGGGCAGTCGGTCAATGATGTCATCGGAAAGATTTATGCCGCCACTTCGGATATTCCCGATGCCACGGTGTTCGCCATGTCGCCTCCGATGATTGCCGGGTACGGCATGGGAAACGGTTTCGAGCTTTATTTGCAGGACAAGGCGGGCGGAAACATCGCCGCCTTCAAGGAAGAGGCAGACAAGTTTGTCGAAGCCTTGTCGCAGCGACCCGAAATCGGCGAAGTCTATTCCTCCTTTGCCACGGATTATCCGCAATACTGGGTGGATATCGATGCCGCCAAATGCGAACAGTCGGGTGTGTCGCCCGCAGATGTGCTTTCCACATTGTCGGGCTATTATACCGGACAATATGTTTCCGACTTCAACCGGTTCTCCAAGCTCTACCATGTGACCATGCAGGCTCCGGCGGAATATCGTGTGAATGCGGAATCCCTGCACCACATGTATGTGCGTGCCACCGATGGCGGCATGTCGCCTTTGAGCCGGTTCGTGCGCCTGACCAAGACCAACGGCCCGTCAGACCTCACCCGTTTCAACCTGTTCAACGCCATCTCGATTAGCGGGTCTCCGGCTCAGGGCTACAGTTCGGGGCAGGTGCTCGAAGCCATCGGCGAGACGGCACGTGAAGTGCTTCCGTCAAATTACACATACGAGTTTGGCGGCATTTCGCGTGAGGAAAGCAAGACGACCAACAATGCCACGCTTATATTCCTGCTCTGCATGGTTCTGGTCTATCTGATTCTGTGCGCCTTGTATGAGAGCGTGTTCATACCCTTCGCGGTTCTGTTGTCGGTGCCTTGCGGACTGATGGGCAGTTTCCTGTTTGCGTGGCTCTTCGGTCTGGAGAACAACATCTACATGCAGACCGGACTTATCATGATTATAGGCCTGCTTGCCAAGACAGCGATCCTGCTTACCGAATACGCCGGTAAACGGCGGTCGGAAGGCATGACGCTGGCACAGGCGGCATACAGTGCGGCAAAAGTCCGCCTGCGCCCCATATTGATGACTGTGTTGTCCATGGTGTTCGGTCTTGTCCCGCTGATGATGGCGCACGGAGTGGGTGCCAACGGCAGCCGTTCGCTTGCCACAGGTGTAATCGGTGGAATGATTGTAGGTACTTTGGCTCTGTTGTTCCTTGTGCCGTCATTGTTTATTGTATTCCAATATATCCAAGAACGTGTTAAGCATAATTAAATGAAGAAGACAGTAATATATATCATATTGTCGGGATGGATGCTTGCCGGCTGTGGCACATACAGCCGGTATCATCGCCCTGACCTCTCAACGGAGAATCTGTATCGGGACATGCCGGCGGACATTGATACAATGACCATCGCGTCCCTGTCGTGGCGGGAAATGTTTACCGACCCGAAACTCCAGTCCTTGATTGAAACCGGACTTGAACGGAACGCAGACCTCAATGTGGCACGGTTACGCGTGGAAGCGGCAGAAGCCGTCCTGATGACTGCCAGACTATCATATCTTCCATCACTGGGACTGACTGCCGAAGGTAATGCCAATAAACATGACGGAGCAACGGCAAAGACATATAATGTGGGAGCGTCGGCAAGCTGGGAACTGGACATCTTCGGCAAACTTACGGCGGCAAAGCGTGGCGCAGCCGCCGCATTACAAGGAAGCCGTGCCTACCGGCAGGCCGTACAGACACAGCTTGTCGCCACTATTGCAGACAGTTACTACACCCTTGCCATGCTTGACGCACAAATGACAATAAGTAACCGGACTTTGGAGAACTGGCGGACTACCGTACGCACTCTTGAAGCGTTGAAAAAAGTGGGGAAATCAAACGAGGCTGGCGTATTGCAGGCAAAGGCGAACGTGATGCGACTCGAAGCATCCCTGTTATCCATACGCAAGAGTATTTCCGAAACAGAAAACGCCCTGTCTGCGATACTTGCCATGCCGTCACACTCGATTGGACGAAGTGATCTGGCCGAGGCTGCTTTCCCCGATACTGTCTCGATCGGAGTCCCTTTGCAACTGCTTTCCAACCGTCCCGACGTGCGTCAGGCTGAAATGGAACTGGCGCAAGCATTCTACGCCACCAATGCGGCCCGTGCCGCCTTCTATCCCAATATTACCCTCTCGGGAATTCTTGGATGGACTAATAACGGCGGTGGCGTAATCGTAAATCCCGGACAATGGTTACTTAATGCCATCGGTTCCCTGACACAGCCGTTATTCAACCGGGGCGTAAACATCGCCAACTTGAAGATAGCCAAAAGCCGTCAGGAAGAAGCCAAACTGTTGTTCCGGCAATCATTACTGAACGCAGGAAAGGAAGTGAACGATGCTCTGACCGCATGGCAGACGGCAAAATCGCAAATTGAAATCAATGCTCGGCAGGTTGAAACATTATGCGACGCTGTGCGAAAGACAGAATCGCTGATGCGTCATTCCAATACCACCTATCTGGAAGTGCTGACCGCCAAACAGTCTCTTCTCGAAGCGGAAGTGCAACAGTTACAAACTCGTTTTGAACGCATACAAAGTATAATTAAACTTTACCATGCGTTGGGAGGAGGAATGTAACTTTACAAGAATTATAACCTAATACTGAACCATGTTGTGTAATTTTTATATTTCAGTCGTCATAAACTTATAAATAAGTAATTTAGTATGCAAAAACAAATTAAAAAGTCTTCTCTTTTTTTGAAGAGAAGCAACACCTGACCCACTTCGCTACCGAACAGGATGTAGCAGAAGAATTGTTTGAGTTACTCTTAGAAGCGAGAGAACTCTATCTTCAGGATGTGATTTTGAATGGCAAGCGGTATGACCGCTATGTGGATGACTTCATCAACAGTCATCGGTATATCAACTGCAACAGTGCAATTTGCCGAAACTGCCACGAGATGAACATCCACATCGTCAAGGGACTGCTGAACGAATGCGCCCACCTTATCCAGCCTCTTTTTGAGGCATCCGACTTCTCCTTTGAGAAGTGTATGGAGTTACAAAGGAAGTATGACCGCTCGGAACCGTTGCCGCCATACAGTTGGCACGGAGCAAGGGGGCTTTTGTGTATGGCATCTGCAACGTCGTGGGTGCCTCTATCCCAAGAAATACGGATTCCGGGACATACATCCATGTAGGACCTGAGATAGGTGTGGCTTCTACCAAGGCTTTTACAGGACAGGTAACGGTGCTGATGCTGCTTGCCCTCTGCGTGGGACAGATGCGTGGTACTGTGGATGATGCAACCGTAGAGAGGATTGTCCGGGAGTTGAAGAACATGCCCCTATATATAAAAGATGTGTTGGGACTTGCTGACAAAATCAAGAACTTGTCGAAGATATACACCTATGCCCGCAACTTCCTTTATCTCGGTCGTGGGTACAACTACCCCACCGCCCTTGAAGGTGCGTTGAAGCTGAAAGAAATATCCTATATCCATGCGGAGGGTTATCCTGCTGCGGAAATGAAGCATGGACCGATTGCACTTGTAGATAGCGAGATGCCCACGGTGGTCATTGCTCCAACGGACTCGCTGTATGACAAGATAATCAGTAATGTAAGGCAGGTGAAGGCGCGTGGCGGTACGGTTGTCGCCATCATTACCAAGGGCAATGACGCAATGAAGGACATCGCCGACCATTGCCTTGAAGTGCCCGACGTACCCGAATGCCTTACACCTCTCGTTGTTTCCGTCCCATTGCAGTTGCTGGCCTATTACATCGCCATCAACAAGGATAGGAATGTTGACCAGCCAAGAAACCTTGCTAAATCAGTTACCGTAGAATGAATAGAATATTATCACTTATTGTTACCATCCTCTTTGCGTTGTGCATTGAGGCTGGCATCTTTATGCTTATTGCCCACTGGTGGGGCATGACTGCGGCCATTACCGTGATAGCCATTGAATGTGTGTTAGCCTTATGGACAGTTTACGAAATGAGACATGCGAGTGATGAACCAGTTGATGAATAACATTGCAGGCTGTGGTTAGAACGAAAAAGGCTAAAAACAAAAGGACGGGTCGATGATTCGTCCTATTTTTGTGTCTTTTTGGTGGCAAAATGTAGCGATTTAGCAAAATAAACATAAATTCCAGTGATATTCAGCATGAAAATTCGCCCATTTAAGTGAAAATGTGTAATTTTGCAACGCAAAATTGTGCCTAAGCATTTGCATCAAAACAACAATAGTTCAATCGAGGCTGATATGAAAGTAGAGATTAACAAGAAACGTTTAGAATACCTGCTGGCATTATACAAGATGTCGGTGGATGACTTGTTGTCTCTTCTGAACAAAGGCAGGAAACGGATAACAGGAGCCGCAGACATCAGTGGAGATTCTATTGATTTGGGGGTGTTGAAGCGTATAGGTGAGATATTCGACAAAGAAGTCAGTTTCTTTCAAGACTATTCTAAGTTGTCAACCAATGCAAGCAGCAGTATCTTCTTCCGCAAGACCTCATTCGGAACAGAGCTGAACTTGGAGTCGATCCGTACTGTAAACCGATTCGAGAGTCTGAAAAACGCTTTGGATGCATACAACAAACTGTCGCAACTGGATGTGAAGTTTGACATAGAACACTACACCCTACAAGATGACCCTAAGACAGTAGCCGTACGTGCAAGAGATTTTTTTTATCCCGGGGAAACTGTCAATCATAGGCAGTTTCTTGTGAAGATGATAGAAAAAATCGCCGATCATGGCATTTTTGTCTTTGAATACATAGAGACATGGAACAAGAAAGAGAAAACCAACATTGACGGTTTTTACCTTAAGCCCAATGTGATAGTGCTTAAGCATCATAAGCATTACAAGCGAGAAATATTCACTCTGGCGCATGAATTGGGGCATTGTCTATTGGGGATTGAAGAAGTGGAGTCGGTGGACATGATGGACATCTCGGCACAGACTTCATACAGTGATGTCGAAAGATGGTGCAATGATTTTGCATATCAGTTCATTATGGGACAAGAAGCAGAAACACTTGCTAACATAGCATGTGTAGATTCCCGTAACGACTACTGCATTGACCTCTTCAAGGCTATCAGTGCACGGACGCACATTAGCCGTCTTGCCTTATATACAAGGATGTATATCGACAGGAAAATCAGCTATTCGAGCTACAGCAATGTCAAGAGTGAATTGGCAGAGGAATACAGAAGAAGAGAGGAACAGGAAAAGTTGAAAAACTCTGAGAAGAGAGGCGGGCGAACACCAAAGCCCATCATTTCTCCGCTATTCTTGAAAACCATGCAATATGCCTATTTCAATGGAGTGGTCAACGAGACCACTTTCTGTTCGAGACTCAATGTCAAACCAGCAAATTTTGAGAGGGAGTTATGGCGATAGTTGTTGATACATGCTCATTGGTGATGATTGCCAAGAATTATCTTCCCTTGGATAAGGACGGACAGTTGTACTCATTCCTGGAAGAGGCGTTCTCCCGCAAGGATTTGATGCTACTTGATGTGATTCTGGATGAATCAAAACGCACCTCCAAAGGAATTGCAGTTGAAAAGATGCCTTTCCTCAAAGACAAGAAATTGGTCATTCCGACAAAGGATCTATTTCCATGTGCCCCAGAGAGATTCAGCAACATGATAGACAACAATTTCTGTGTAAGACTGAAGAAGCAGGAACTGACTGAAGAAGAATACATAGAGCAAAAGGAAGAATACCTTAAAACAGGTGATGCTAAGATTATCATTTATGCACTGAATGTACGACACTCGGACGCTATCCATCTGGAAGAGATGCAAGTAATGACGGAGGAAACAAGGCAGCAGAATGACGGTAAGTTGTTCAAGAAACTTCCTTTGTTGTGTGAGCAGATAGGGATTGGAACACTAACCGTTTCAGAATATCTGCATAGAAACGGGTTCTTTATTGACAAATAGCATAGATATTAGTATCATCTTATGACATCTTTCACGAAATCATATTATATTCGTGAATAAAACACTTGTTTTTCAAGAATAGAAATTGTTGAGGATTAGATATTTAAGACATTATTGCAATGCGGAAGGGGTGATGTGAACGACAAAAGACAAGGCGTTCTATTAGAGTGGATGCTTGATAAGATTGAGAAGAATGGACGGGTCGATGGCTCGTCCTTTTTTTGTGTCTTTGAGTGTGAGGTGCAGGTGGGGACCAGTACTGCGACCACTGTTGCCTGTCAGCGCGATGATGATGCCGGGACGGACGTGGGTGCCTTTGGTGACGAGAGTTTGGGAGAGGTGGCAATAGCTGACGGTGAAGTCGCCGTGACGGAGGGTGACATAGAGGCCTGAACGTTTGTCCTTGCCTACCTTGATGACCTCGCCGTGCATCATGGCGTATGTGGGTTCGTAATTTGCCTTCAAATCAAGCCCGTTGTGTAGGGCTTTTCTTTTTGTAAATGGGTCTCTGCGGTAGCCGAAAGGGCTGGTGACAGAGATATGACGGAGTGGACTGACAAGTGCCGTGTGGCGGTCGGTCTGCTCCGTTTGGGTTTGTAATGGGGCAAAGGCAAGAGAGTCTCGCCGCTGATGCGGCGAGCACGGAGGCAGTTGTTCGGATGTTGCGGACTGCGTCGTTTTTGGCACAGCCTTGCGGTGTACCTTAGTCTGTGTGACGGTATTGAACTGAGCGCATACTGTTGCTGATGAACAGAATATTGCTGCTATTGTGATGAGTAGAAATCGTTTCATGGTGCAAAAGTAACAAGCAATTCTTTGACTGGCATAAAGAACAAAGGGAAGACAAGAAGATTGTAACATAATATAGCAATCGAGTTTGATTTTTGAGCAGAAATCAAACTCAAATAATAATAATCGTCAAAAATAACACGCATTATCTTATGCAATTCTGCTTGTCTCTGAATAGGTATATAACTTTGCATGAGTTTAATTTCAAATTCAAAGTTAAAGTATGAAGCAAGTACGATTTGAAGAGAGCGAGGTGCCTTATCAGACACTGGCTCGTTTTGGTCTCACACAAGAGAAGATTGAAGACCTGCCCATGTGGGCGTTGGAAGATATTGGTCAGGGACGACGTTCACCGTTGCTGCCCATTCAGGTGAATAATGATGAGGGCGAGACATTGAAGAGCCGCACCCGATTTGCGTTGGTCCGTATGGAGGACGGCAAGGTGGATGTGGTCTTCTATCCGCAGTTGGAGAAATCACCATTGGAGGCTTTTACTCAGGAACAGCAGGAGGACTTGCTGGCTGGAAAGGCTATCCTTGCCGATGTTAAGGATGCTGATGGCAGGAGCAGCAAGGCTTTCGTGCAGATTGACACGGAGACCAATCAGGTGATGTCGGTACCTACGCCTGTCATCGGGCGCAACTTGGAGGTGCTGAAGGATGAACTGAAACTGAGTTCGGCAGAACTGACCGTGATGCAGAAGGGTGAGCCGCTCACGCTCATCATGGAGGACGAACAGGTGACGGTGGGTATTGACCTGAACGATAAGACCGGCATAAGGATTAATCAAGGCGACAGTCAGAAGTGGAAGGAGAACACCAAGCGAGAGTGGGACAAATACACCTTCGGGTGCTATGGCTGTTGGGTAATGGGCGATGACGGTAATCTTGACTATGTGCCTGAAGAGGAATACACGGAAGAACTTTGGAATGAGCAGAAGAAGAATGGAGAGCGCAACCGCGCCTCTTTTTCCATGCACAAATAATCTACACATAATATAATAAGTATATGGCATCAAATAAATATTATCCAGAGGATGTGCTCGTCGAGAAGATACAGAGCGGCGAGTACGGTTGGTTGGAGTATGTCAACCATCATTCTGCTGAATGGCAGGAAGAATATGAGAGCTATTGTCTGAACAACGGACTCTGCATTTGTGAAGAGAGTGCGGAGCAGTTTGTCCATCACAAAGATGAGGAACTGGAGAAGGCAATAGAGAACGGTGAAGCATGATAAATGAAGAGTGAAGAATGAAGAGTGAAGAATAAGTATGGCGATAAGAAAGAATACGAATCCCCAACAGATGGACCTGCAACCAGAGATGCGTGACTTGCTCATGCGCAATGGTATGCAGGCTCATGTGGTGAGTAATGGCAGCGGCTATCAGCTTGTGGTGCAAGGGCATGACAGTCCGCTGCTTACCTATAACATCACCGAGAAGCAGATGTTGGCTCTGACCGACTGGGGTACGAATCATGCCAACAAGTTAGCCTACAATACCTTTACGGGCATTGTGGGCAACGACTTCTATATGCCCAAGAACTTCGTTCATGCACGCAATGCCAACGGTCGTGTAGCTATGGGGCTGCACGGCTATCGTGTTGGTATCGGCGAGTATGGACGGATGGGGCGCATCGATATGCCACCACCCTTTTTAGGTTGGACACCACGCAGTCAGGAGGGATTCCATCTTCGCAGAGTTGGAGGACGATTGTTCTTCCCCGAAGCCCCGATTGTGCCTGAACGTTGGGACGGCAGAATGAAGCCTGGCGAATTGCAGAGCGGCGGTTATGGGTTCTATTATAAGGGACAGCAACAGAGTTATAGCCCTCAGCAACAGGATGTGCTGAAAGATTTGGAGGGAATCATAATGCCTTCCATCAGCCGCACGAGAAGCACGGAGCCAGCCAAGCCTTATAAGGAACTGATTACCTCGCCTGTCTATTTCACCAATGAGAAGTGGCAGGAGTGTCTGGCATCGCATGGCATCATCATTGATGAGAATGCGAAGACGCTGACCATTCAGTCGAACAGCGTCAATGCCGACATGGTGTATGACCTGACAGATGAGGAACTGAAGAAACTCACCTCCAACTCCATCAAGGAAGTGCCCGTCGTTCAACGCTTGGAACTGCTGAATGGCATCATCAAGGACGACTTTGCTGACAAAATCCTGATGGACACACTGAATAGCAAGGAGCGCATCGACCTGCATCTGCATCCCGAACTTGAACAGGAGTTGCAGCAGCGTCAGCAACAAGACGAGGAACGGTTGCTTCCGTTGGAAGAGGACGAGACTGTCAGACGTGACGTGTTGCAAGGCGATGCCATGGTGAGAGGTGAAGACCTTGCCTTGATTAATGAGAACAAGGGTTGGTATCGTGAGGGAGCGCATGGGCGTGAAGTGAAAGTCGGTGACATCATGGTGGAGAAAGTGCCTCCGATGGAGGGAGATAAGAAAGGCGAAGATAAGTATCGCATGACCGCCATTATCAATGGAGAAGCCATCACGCACGAAATCAAGCAGAAGGACTACGACAAGTTCTTGGCGGTGGATGACTACCATCGCATGAAACTCTTCTCCAAGGTTTTCAGTGAAGTGGATATGAAGACACGCCCCGAAACCAACGCCGGACTGGGCACGAAGATATTGGCGGCTCTGACGGCAGGAGCAGTCGTTACAGCAGAGGTGGCGCATGACATAAGCCACCATCATCACCATCCAGCCCCGGAGTTCTATGCAGAGCATCATGGCGGTCCACGTCCTTACTTCAAACCGGGAGTGGATTCGCCACAGGAGATTGCGGCAAGGTACTTTGAGGCAGAAGCAAATCATGTTGCCACGGAGATAAGGAGAGGATATTAACAATGTATAATTTACAATTTATAATTTATAATGAGTAGTGAACTGACATACGATGACTTTCTGGACAGGTTGAGCATACAGGAAGTACTGGTGGACGCAGGGTATCATCTGAACAAGAGAGATGGCTTGCGTTATCCGTCGTATGTGCGTACTGACAGTGAGGGCAGACGGGTGCGTGGTGATAAGTTCATTGTCACGCAGAATGGGAAATGTTGCTTCCAACCACCGCAGCAGAAGGTGTATAATGTCATTTCGTTCATCAAGGAGCATCCAGAAATGTTTTCAGAGAACAAGGTGGGAATGTCTCCTGACCGACTCGTCAACCTCGTCTGCAACCGACTGCTCAACCAACCCATAGAGGACAGACCATCGAAGATTACAGAACCAAGAAAGGACGGAAAGCCATTCAACCTGAATGACTACGACATCCACAAGTTCAATCCGCAGGACAGGGAAACGCAGAAAAGGTTTTATCCCTATTTTAAGTTCCGAGGCATCGACCTCTATACGCAGTATGCTTTTCATCGGCATTTCTGTCTGGCTACTAAGCATCGGACGGATGGACTTACCTTTGCCAACCTTGCCTTTCCGCTTGTACTGCCCAAGACACCCGACAAGACTGTGGGCTTTGAGGAACGAGGACGACCGAAGATGGACGGTAGCGGCGGTTACAAGGGCAAGGCAGAAGGAAGCAACAGCAGTGAAGGACTGTGGATTGCCAACCTCACGGGCGAGCCGTTGGATAAAGCAAGCGAAATTGTATGGTTTGAGAGTGCCTACGATGCCATGGCAGAGTATCAGATAAATCCTGTAAAGATGGTGTATGTATCTACGGGCGGCACACCCACCGAGGGACAGATGCGAGGACTTCTGTCCGTTACTCCCAACGCACGGCACTATTTGGGTTTTGACAAGGACGATGCAGGGCGGCAGTTTGTTGCAAACTTCAGGAAGGTGGCAGCAGAGATGGGCTTCCGTCACGAGCATGTGCAAGCCTATCATCCATTGGGTTGCTACAAGGACTGGAACGATGCGCTGCTCAACAAGAAATCAGCAGAACTGATTGCCAAGGGCGAACCAGATACCTTCGACTATGCCGAGTTTATCGCAGCCGGCAAGGCAGAGAAACAAAGGGAAAAAGAAGAAAAGAACACATATCATAGAAGCGTATGAGACAAGAAGATAATAGCATCATCACCTTGTGCCCCAGCATCGGACAGTTTTTCATCAACGAACTGCCTCTGTTGCTGTTGTGCGTGGCAATGCTCCTAATCGGAGGATTGCCCGGTTGTGCATATAGTACCCTGTTGCTTGTCTTCAGCCTCCTGTTCTCCCTCTGTTTACTCTACCGATTCATCTATCTGAGGAGTATCCGCTACCATATCGGGAGCGAGCAACTCATCTGTGAGCACGGAGTGTTTCAGCGGAGCGTGAACTACATGGAGTTGTACCGAGTGGTGGACTTTGCCGAGCATCAGACATTGATACAACAGTTATGCGGACTGAAAAGCGTGACCGTGTTGTCGATGGATAGAACGACACCGAAACTGGAAATGACCGGCATCAGCAACAGCTATGACGTGGTGAGTGTGATACGAACAAGAGTAGAAACGAACAAACGAAGAAAGGGCGTATATGAGATTACGAATAGATAAGATTTGGTTCATTGTCGTGGCATTGGTACTGAGCGTGCCGTCAGCCCATGCACAGATTGTGACTGCCAACCCTTTGGAATGGATGGCATTAGCAGAGGGCAACGAAGCCATCAACGGTGAGATAGAGAAGGAAATCAAAGGTCAGACCAAGACTGCCCTGTTGCAGAATACCATCGCCGCAGAGTTCACCAAGATACACGAATGGGAGAAGAAGTACAACAGTTATCTGAAAACCGCCAGTGGTTATGCCTCTTCCCTCAAAGCCTGTACCTATCTGTACGACGATGGAGTGAAGATATTCATCACCTTGTGTAAGATGCGCAAGGCCATCAACAATAATCCGCAAGGCATCGTTGCCACCCTCTCGATGAACAACCTGTATATGGAGACCGCCACGGAATTGGTGTCCGTCTTCACACTGCTGAAAGATGCAGTCGCCAAAGGAGGCAAAGAGAACATGCTGACTGGTGCGGAAAGGAGCAAGACGCTGTGGGCACTGAACGACAAGCTGAGTGCCTTCAGCAAGAAGCTGCATCGTCTTTATCTGTCTATACGATATTACACCATGACCGATGTGTGGAACGGCGTGACGGCAGGGATGATAGACCGAAGCAATGGAGAGATAGCCACCCAAGCCCTTAGCAGATGGCGCAGAGCAGGACGTATGACCATCAGTGATTAACGATAAAGGAATCAGTCATGAAGTATTTCATATCAATTGCCATTTTTATGTTTATATCATCTTTTGCAGGAGTGCGGGCGCAGAACGACCCGACTCTTGCGGGGATGATTCTGATGTACACCAACAAGGCGGAGAAAGAACTGAAGAATCAGGAGAAAGTGATGCTGCTACAATCCACCGGCCATATCTGGACCAAGGAGGAAGTGGAAGCCACTACCGACCTGCAGCGGGAGTTCAACAACTATCTGGACTCCTTCCGTTCCATCGTCAGCTATGCCGCACAGATATATGGTTTCTATCACGAGATAGGTCAGTTGGTGGACAATATGGGTGGATTGGTGGCGCAGTTGGATGCCCATCCTGCCAACGGACTTGCCGTAGCCCTGTCAGCCAAGCGCAACAAGATATACCGCGAGCTGATTATGAACAGCATCGAGATAGTTAATGACATACGCACGGTATGCCTGTCGGGCAACAAGATGACCGAGAAGGAGCGTGTGGAGATAGTCTTCGGCATCCGACCCAAACTGAAGAAGATGAACAAGCAGTTGAAGCGACTGACGAGGGCGGTGAAATACACCACCATGGGCGATGTTTGGATGGAGATAGACGAAGGGGCAAGACCCACCAAAGCGAACAAAGCCGAGATAGCAGCGGCTGCCAAGAGGCGGTGGAAGCAGGTGGGCAAGAACGTAAACTGATGGAGCAGCGAGAGCAGAGCCGAACTTGTTCGAGCTATGCCGAGTCGTGACAGAAGAAGACGAAGTCAAACCGTGATTAAAAAACGATAAGATATGGGATTTTGGAGTTCATTATTGAAATATGGTGGCAAGGCGGCACGAGGTACTGGCCATGTCATCGGAGTAACTGGAAAGACCTTAGGCAGTGCGGCACTCCACCCGCAACGCACCCTTATGGGAGCCGGCAAGGCTATGCAGACGGCCGCAGTGGGTAGTGCCGCAGGCTATGTGACATGGGAGAAGCTGACCACAGACAAGAGCGTGGCACGCATCGTAGGTGATGCTGTCATCGGCGAGAATGCCACGGAAGCGGTGGCACAAACCGCCAACGATGTGCAACGTCTGACGGGCAAGGCTGGTGAAGCCGTTGATGCGGTGAACACTGTAGCCGGAAAGATGGACACCCAGTTCAGCGGCATCAGTGATTTCTTTAGGAATATGTTCGGAGGCGTAGGATGCGACATGATAGGCAATCTCTTTGGCAATATCGGCAAGGGCAACGTGTCGGGTATGAGCATCGTCGGACTGGTGGCTGCCGCCTTCATGGTATTCGGACGCTTTGGTTGGATGAGCAAGATTGCGGGTGCCCTGCTTGGAGCGATGATCATCGGGAACAATTCTAAGGTGGCGCAAACTCTGCCTAACAGAGGCGGTACGTCTTCACATGGGCAGAACATGAAAGAAGCAGAGACCCAAAGCAGAGGGATGAAACGATAACCAATATACAGTGATATGAGATATACAGAAGAAATGATACTGCGCTCATCGAGCGGCTACTGTATGCCGTTTGAGGAGCCTATAAAGCAGGACGTGCAGATGTCCTTGGGTTACGGAGAGCAGAAAAATCCCGTGACGGGAGAAACATTCTTCCATCACGGCATAGACTTCTCAGTGAACCATTACCTGCTGTCGGCGGTGGCAACGGGAACCGTCTCTGCCATTGGGTCGGACGCGGAGCATGGCATCTACCAGACCATCCGCTACGGCAAATACGAAGTGACTTACAGGCATCTCTCCAATGTCTTCGCCAACTTCTCCCAAAGCGTCAAGGCCGGTCAGACCATCGCCATCAGTGGCGACCTGCTGCACATGGAGGTGAGGTTTGACGGAGAGGAAATCAATCCGTTGGAGTTCCTCACCATGCTCTACGGCAATATCAAGGCATTGGAGCACAATTCCCAAATGGGCATCAATGAACTGGACATGAACATCCCTTCACCCTACGACACCGACCGTCAGGAGATAGAGGCATTGATGCTCCGCTTCCTTCCCTCCTACTTCGAGGACCTTCAACAAGGAGCATACTCTCTGCCCGAACATACGGAGCAGTCGTTGAGAAACATCTTCTCGTTGGGAGCGAGCAAGCATTATTTCTACGAGACCATGCCGAGCATGGCTAATCCCTTGGGCATCGGCAACCGCTGTATGCCTTTGGCGACTAAGGTGCAGAACCTGCTCATTGCCGACTTTCTCAACTATCTTGCCATGCGACATCAGGTATATCTCTCCACGATGGACGAGGTGTTAAAAAAAAACTCCAAGAGCAAGCCCTGACGCATGACGGCATCATCGACCCTCTTGCCGACTTGGACGTGGATATCCAGAGCTTCGACATTCCGAGGATAGTGAGCGTCTATCCCGACCGGGCTGGCGTGAGATGGTGGACAAAGGCATGGTTCAATGGTAAGGAAGAGGGGGAACCCTCCGTGGAGATTGAGGAACGTATGGCCGTGCAGTTCATCCACTGCCAAGTGGACAAGGACGCATGGTTGGAGGAACACTATCCTAAGCAGATGGAGATATATCACAATGCCATCGAGCAGACAAAGGAACAGATATTACAGCAGTATAATATATAAACAAGGTATATGGCAGTTAAGAACAGTCAGCGATTCGCAGAGATAGAGCGTCTGATGGGCGACTACTTCGGGTGTCACCTTGCCCCCGTGATGGGCAGGGTGCAACGGGACTTGTCCAACAGACAGGCAGACGAGATGCGAGCCTACTCCAACAGTACGGCTGGCATCCTACGCTCATTGGCCACTGCCAATATGCCTGGTGATGACCCATACGCCACGCTGAAGATTACAGGCAAGTGGAACAGCAAGACCACCGAAGACTATCTGGCGATGTGCAAGGAGGCTATTGTCGGCAACAAGGATATGCAGCGTGACCTTGCCGTGATGGCTGAGGAATGGCGCAAGGCGGTGGTGACGGAGATAGGACGAGAGCGGTACGATGCACTCTCTAAACAACTCGGTTGTGATTTGGCATACGCCTATATCGATCACCGCATGGAGCAGCTGATGATAGAAAAAATGGTGAAAGACCGTATGCCAACATCTTCTGCCGACTATATCATCCGCAAGGCGGCACAAAGCAGTCTGTTCGGTCTGCCCTACGAACTGAACAAGTCACCCCTTGCCGCAGAGATAGAAGCCAAAGGAGAGGCAGCCTATAAGCCCTCTCGAACAGAGAAGGCAGCGGGATGGGCAGCCGGAGCGGGTGCCGATGTCGTGGCCATGGGAGGGATTGGCTCATGGGCAACCTTCGCCAAGTTTGTCGGTATCGATATGGTGATGAATGTCGGCATGGAGCACCTAAGCAAGAAAGGTAGCAGCCAAGAGGTCTGTGTCGAGGAGTGTATCAGCAAGGGAGTTTTCGGTACGGGCACCAACGTCTTCGCCTCATTCCGCAAACAGGCAAAAGTCATCAAGAACCACGAGAACAGCTATATCAAGGCTACCAACAGCCATTTCAAGAACAAGATTCCCACGAGCAATATCACTTTTATGGATTGGACGAAACAAACCGAGCAGACCTCTTTTCCTTGGAACAAAGGTACGTTCCTTGACCCTCAGAGAAACGAAGCAACCAAACGTACAGGCAAGTACAAGGATGTGCCCTTGATAGTTGCGCCTGGACAGGAAGACGAGTATCTGGAGGTTAAGGCGAGACTGGATGCAGAGGCTGAGAAGGAGAAGAAGGCAGAACCGAAAGAAACTCCTGATTCATCGACTGAAGAGGCAACACCATCTGTAGTCCAGCAGGAGGAAACAGCCTTACAAACAAACGAAAATGGATGGGACGGGCTGTTGCAGAGTTTTGGACTGAACGGCTTTTCAGACATCGGCAAGAACCTTGGTTATGTGTTGGCGATGCTGCCCGATGTACTGGTGGGACTGTTCACTGGCAAGACAAAATCGCTGAATATGGACAATAGCCTCCTTCCTTTGGCCTCTATCGTGGCTGGAATGTTCGTGAAGAATCCTATACTGAAGATGCTGTTGATGGGTATGGGAGGTGCCAATCTGCTCAACAAAGCGGGACATGAGGTGCTGGGCAGGAAACAGCAGGAAGGCATTGCACCTACAGTTAGTCCTGCTGCATCTCGCATTCAGTACCGCCAATATCCTGATGAACCACTCAATCCTCGTATCAGCAACCCGATGCTGCAAGGGCGGTGTCTCGTTGCCAACATTGACCATGTGCCTTGTACCATTCAACTGCCTGACAGTGTGATTGGGGCGCATCAGTCGGGGGCATTGCCGCTGAATACATTGGCTAACGCCATACTTGCCAAGAACGACCAGATGCGACAGATGGCAGCAATGCAGTACGAAGAGCAGGCACGGGAGAGCGTGGTGCGACCGAGGGGAATACAGTGAAGCCCGACAACAAAATTGTCGGGAACGGTGGCTTGGTAAGCCAATTATAGAATGTGATTGAGATAAACAAAAAGATAAAAGCATGAAAGAGAAATCAGAATTTGAGAAGCGGACGGCGGAGAAGCAGGTGTCGCTGCTCACTGAGGCACTGACGAGTGCGGTGGATGCCAAGGGACATTGGTTGAATGCAAGCGGCAAACTCTATCCGAAGCTCTATCCCAAGGGCTTTTCGGTCAGTCCGTTCAATGCCCTTGTCCTTGCCCTTGACTCCGATGCCAAGGGTTGCAAGAGCAATCTGTTTACGCAGTTCTCCGAAGCGAAGGCACGGGGTGAGAGCGTGAGGGAGCATGAGAAAGGTGTGCCGTTCCTGTATTACAATTGGAATAAGTACGTCAACCGCAACAATCCCGACGATGTCATCACCAAGGAGGCATACGCAGAACTGTCGGAACAGGACAAACAGCAGTACAAGGGAGTGAAAAACCGTGAGATCCGTGTGCTGTTCAATATCGACCAGACGCTACTGCCTATGGCTAACGAAACAGCCTACACTACGGCATTGAAGAAGGATGGCACGGTGGAGGATAGAGGTTATGGCGACAAGGAGGACAAGCAGCTGCATGGGTGCGTCAACGGATTCCTTCAGAAGATGAAGGACAACCTCGTGAATGTACGTCAGGACGGCACGGGTGTGGCGCACTACGACACCGAGAAGGATGTCATCTACCTGCCACGGCAGCGTGACTTCGAGCACTACAATGACTATGTACAGGAGATGATGCGTCAGTTGGTGTCTGCCACCGGTCATCAGCAGCGGTTGGCACGTGAGGGCATGGTCATGAAGAACGGCAAAGCCCCGTCGGAGGATGCCGTGAAGAAGGAACGACTCATCACTGAGATAGCTTCGGGCGTGAAGATGCTCGAACTGGGACTGCCTGCCCGTCTGTCAAAGGACAGCCTTAGCATGGTGGACTATTGGACGAGGGAACTGAAGGAAGACCCTTGTCTGATTGATGCCATCGAGAGTGAGGTGAACGGTGCGCTGAAGGTGTTGAAGAAAGCCGAACTGGGTGAAAAGGTGGAGTATGCCACCGACCAGCATCAGCGAGAGACGGCGCAGATACAGGTGCAGTTGCCCAACCACTACTTCGTAGCAGACGAAATCAAGCAGCATCCCAACGAGGAGCAGCGTACTGTGGTCATCGTGCGTGATGATGCCAGCAAGACCGCCGATGTGGTGCTGCCACAGGGTGCATCGTTGGAGGTGAACAACGAGATCAAGGGCATGAACAAGCAACGCTTCACCAATGCCTTGCAGAAAGAGGGTTATGACAACGTGCGTTTCTACAATCCCGACGGAGCCTTGGGCTTCCGTCCCGACGACAGTTATTTCGCCGACAAGAAAATCACGGTATCAAGACTGCGCAACTGGTCTATCGAAGACCTATCCTCGTTGGATGCTTCTGAGGCCGTAACCCACAGCCGTGACATCGGTTTCGACAATGTGCAGTTGGTAAAGGATGACAAGGAGCGGTGGGCATTGTACATCAAGCCCGAAGGTAAGGAGGGCTTTGCCGTCTATCCCGACAAAGGAGACCTCAATCATTTCTTCACCACCTTGAAGCAGTCGATGGACAACATCGAGCGTGTGCGTGAGGAACTGGCACAGAAGTATTATGCTATGGCAGAGGCGAAACCCGACCTGAAGGTGGACATCTTCGGAGGTAATGAGCAGGAGGTTGATTTGAACCGCATCCAGCGTGTGGCAGTATTCCGTGCCAAATCGGGCGAATGCCTGTGTGCAGCCACTATTGACGGCAAGAAGTTGCAGCCGAGAAGTGTCAGTCCGTCACAATGGCAACGATTGTGGGTGGCTCCTGACAGGGATTCCTACAAGCAGAACCTTGCCGCCTCGCTGTTTGCTGATGTATTGCAGAAAGACAACAATGTCGAGCAAAGTACACAAGAGAAGCAGGAAGAAGCGACGGAGGTGAAGCAAGCGGAGACGGCAATTGTCGATAAGCATGATGAACAGAAGGAAGTGGTACTTAAGGAAGATAAAAGCTCTGAACAAAGGGAAGAGAAGAAACAAGAGGAAAAGAAAGAAGAAAAGAAGGATGAAAAGGCTGTCAAGGCTGCTGTCTCTCCCCTTGTCCAACAATATCTTGACTTGAAGAAGAAGCATCCTGATGCCATTCTTTTGTTTCGCTGCGGTGACTTCTATGAGACCTACAAGGATGATGCGGTGAAGGCATCCAAAATATTGGGTATTACGCTGACAAAGAGCAATGGGCGCAAGGATGATGAAGGCAAGCCGTTGGCAATGGCAGGATTCCCATATCATGCCCTCGACACCTATCTGCCGAAGCTCATTCGTGCTGGTGAACGGGTGGCCATCTGTGACCAGTTGGAAATGCCGAAGCAGACAACATCATCGAAGCGTGGAATTACGGAGATGGTGTCACCTGGAAAAGAGACAGGAAAGCAGATGGCACAGGAAAGTCAAGAAACAGAACAACACACCAGTCTAAGGAGATAGGCTTATGGGAAAGAACGCAGCGTATGCCGCACAATATGCGGAGGAAGCCAAAGAACAGATGCGGATGTATGGGATTCCTGCCTCCGTCATCTTGGCGCAAGCCATACTGGAGAGCAGCAACGGACAGAGCCAACTGTCGCGCGAATGCAACAACCACTTTGGCATCAAGGCTACGGCATCGTGGTTGAAGAATGGCGGAGAGTATGGAGTCTATACGGATGATAGGCCCAACGAGAAATTCTGTAAGTACAAAAGCGTGGGTGACAGTTATGAGCATCACTCGCAGTTCCTGAAGCAGAACAAGCGTTATGCGCAGTGCTTCACGCTGTCGCCTGACGACTACAAGGGATGGACGAAGGGCATTGAGCGTGCCGGCTATGCCACGGGCGGCGGTTATGCTGCAAGTCTGCAGCGCATCATTGAAGCCAACGGACTGGACAAGTATGACAGTGAGGTGATGGCTGAGATGCGGGCAGAAGGTCGGTCGTTCGGGGTGGAGAATAATCCTCGTAGAGAAATGCCTGCTGCCCATGTACCGCAGTCTGCCGGGTATTCCTTTCCTGTGGAGCGAGAGGAGTTTCTCTTCATCACCTCGCCTTTCGGCAATCGCCAGGATCCGATGGATGCCACCAAGCAGCAGATGCACAAGGGCATTGACATCAAGACGAACCATGAGGCGGTGTTGGCCACGGAGAACGGCGGCAAGGTGGTGGCGGTGAACCATAATGCGAACACGGCAGGAGGGAAATCCGTCACCGTGGAATACAGCCGTGAGGATGGCAGCAAGGTGCAATGCTCCTACCTGCATCTGTCTGACATAGCAGTAAAGGTAGGTGACGTGGTTAATGCCAGTCAGAAGTTGGGGGTGTCGGGAAATACCGGCACCAGAACCACTGGCGAGCATCTGCATTTCGGAGTGAAGAGTGTATCGGCTGACGGCTCAAAAAGGGATATGGATCCAGCCGCTTATCTGGCAGAAATCGGACAGAAAGGCAACATCAAGCTACAGGCCCTGCATAACGGCAATGACCTGTTGGCAAAATACAAGAGCAATGCGCCACAGGAGCAGAAGGTTTCGTCGGAGGACTGGATGAAGAAAATCCTTTCCTCGGAGGACAGCGGCGTGGGCATTTCGGGAACGAATGACCCTATACTCGACATGGCGATGACCACCTTCATGTCGCTGATGATGTTGGCAGCGCAGATTGACAGCAATGATGAGGAACGACAAAAAGGACTTATCTCTGCCATGGCAGCCAACCGGCTCGTAGATTTGACCTCGCTTGTTCCAGGCATGAGGCAATGCACCATTACTGTGGGTGAGAACGGCAAGACTGTGCTTCATGCAGAGAGCGGTACGGTGAAGATTGACCGTGAACTGACCTCCTCGGAGATGAACCGCCTGTCGCTCATTTTGGGCAATGCCAATCTGTCGGAAGAAAGCAAACGGACGAAGATTGCGGGAATGGTGACAGGCATCGTGGCGACACAGCAGGCTTCGCAGAACTTCGAGCAAGGGATGGAGGCTGAGAGTCAACAACAAAATCTGCAAAGGAAATGAAAAGGATAGCAAGTCATCTGTGTACATTGCTGGTGGGTATGGTAGCTGTGGCAGGACACTTCATGCTTACCCAATGGCTTTTCGGTCAGACCGTGGCCATCATCTATCTCGGCTTCCAACTTATCATAGCAGCGTGGATAGTCTATGAACTGATACGTGCGCTAGTATATGATGATTGAAAAGAGATTATTGTCATTGCTAAGACATTTCACTTGGACGATGGATATGTATAATTCAAATAGTATCGAGCAATGATCAAATGTAATGTAACAGTGTGCGGAACGGTCAGCAAGGCTGCGACCTGCCGCACGAACAAGGAGGGCAAGGCATTCGTGAGCTTTGCCATGAACGTAGTCATTCCAGCGAAGAGCGGGATTAACAAGACCATCGAGGTGTCGGTCATCAAAGATGGGACACTGACGGAGGTGGGCAGCTGCAACATCGGCGAACGCATTGAGGTAGCCGGTGTATTGGTACCAAGAAAATGGGGCGATGTCCTTTATTTCAACCTGTCGGCAAGCAGCATCAGCCACCAGCCTGACGAGGCAGAGGACTGCATCAAGGGCGTGATGGAGTTCCGCGGCAAGGTGGGCAAGAGCATTGAGGACAAGACGGACAAGAATGGTGTGCCGTACTGCCAGTTCTCCGCTTTCAGCGCAGAGAAAGTACAGGACGGATTTGAATACATCTGGGTAAGTTTCTTCCTATTCGATGGCAAATGCGAGGCATGGCTGCAACCAGGCGTGAAAGCGAACATCAAAGGGGCATTGTCTGTCAGTGTCTTCAATGACAAACTGGACTTCTCCTGCCGAGTGTCTGAAATGAGCGAATATGTTCCGCAGCCCTATAATGGTTAATTGACTATGGGAAAGCCTTATGCTAAGGAAGGTCCGAGTGCCGAAGACAAGGCACTCGACCTGTTTGCCGATATGATGATTGAGCGTATTCAGTCGCTGTCGGGCAAAGACGGATGGAAAAAGCCCTGGTTTACTGAAGGTGCGTTGCAATGGCCGAAAAACCTGAACGGACGAGAATATAATGGCATGAACGCTATGATGTTGCTCCTGCATTGCGAGAAGGAGGGTTACAAGATTCCTCGCTTCTGTACCTTCGACCGCATACAGCAGTTTAACAAAACTGGCAAGAAAGACGAGGAACAGAAGCCCCGTGTGTCAGTACTGAAAGGTGAGCATTCTTTCCCCGTGATGCTCACCACGTTTACGGTGGTCAATAAGGAAACAAAGGAACACATCAAGTGGGAGGACTACAAACTGCTCTCTCAGGAAGAGCGCGAAAAGTACAATGTATATCCAAAGCTTCAGACTTACCATGTCTTCAATGTGGCGCAGACCAACCTGAAGGAGGTCAGACCAGAGTTTTGGGAGAAACTGGAACAGGAATACTCGATGCCCAAGGTAGAGAAGGACGAGCAGTTTGCCTTTGAACCCGTGGATAGGATGATAGCGGACAACCGTTGGATATGTCCCATCAAACCGATGTTCGGTGATTCCGCCTATTTCTCCATCAGCAAGAATGAGATTGTGATGCCTGAGAAAAGGCAGTTCAAGGATGGGGAGTCTTTCTACTCGAACCTTTTCCACGAGATGGGACACTCCACGGGTGCGGAGGGACAGTTAGACCGCATCAAGCCCGCTACCTTCGGCTCGGCAGAGTATGCACGCGAGGAACTGGTGGCAGAACTGACGGCTGCGCTGACCGCTCAGCGGTATGGCATGACAAAGCATCTGAAAGGAGATTCGGCTGCCTATTTGAAGTCTTGGCTGGATTCGCTGAAGGAGTCGCCGCAGTTCATCAAGACCACGCTACTCGATGTGAAAAAAGCTACCTCAATGCTCACGCAGCATATCGACAAGATTGCTATGGAGATAGACCAGGAGAAAAAGGCTGAGCAGGAAAACGGGCAAGGGAAAAGTTATCTATCCATAGATGACGGCGACCATGCAGTCTTGGCATATAATGGTTCTGCTGTATATATCCAGCATCATGAGAAGGAGGACTCTGTAAAGATTGCTGTGCCGACGAGTAACGGTCTGGAAGTGAAACTCTCTGTTCCTTACGACCACGGCAAAGACCTTGACACCAATTATCAGGAGGCTTTTGCCCAGTACAAAAGCCTGACAGAGCCTTCACAATCGAAAGAAAACGTCTATTATGCCTCCATCGCCTATCTCCAATCAACGGATGACACATCGGAACTGGATAAGCTAAAGGAGAAAGGTGACTATCAAGGACTGCTGACGCTTGCCAAGGAATACTATGACGGGAACGGCATGGACGAGGAGCAGACCTACAGGAAGCCGTGCCAGAACAGAGGCGATGACCTGCTAATAGAGGACAAGGACTTTGCAGTGGTCTATAACGGGAGTGTCGGCGGTACGTATGAGGTGTTCCTGAAGCATACGGAGCAAGAAGTGCGTGACCATATCACTCGCTATGGCATAGGACGTGCCAGTGAGGACGTGAAGGCTGTGGCGAGGGAGATGACCGCCGAAGAGTTTTCGGAATTGGCGCAGCGAAAAATGCCGATATTCCAAATGCCGAATGGTGGTTTGCTGAACCTGCAATATAACAAGGATAAGGATAGCCTGGATGTGGGGACTGTGACCAATGCAGGACTCTCTGTGAAGCATACCTTCCCTTTCAGCCACAACCATTCTATGGACGCAAACATCAGCTCTGCGTATGAGCAACTGCTTGACATGGAGGAGTACCAGAAGGAAGAGGTACAAGAGGAGCACGTTGCCAAGTCCGCTTTCCGAAGATGAGAGTAGTATCGTAGTATATACTAATCGTAGGCTTTACTACTCATAGTAGGTACTAACAATAGTCAGCCGCAAGGAGTAATGTCCCTGCGGCTGATTTAATTTGGGGTCATTCCATATTATGAAGGAATGCTTGTAAATCCTCGTCTGGAATGCTCTTCAGTTTCACCGGCTTGAAGCCGTCCAACTGCTCCACTTGAAATATCTCGTCCACTCCATATTTGGAGCCATCCACCTTTACGCTCTCCATTTCATTGACGGAGGTATAGCCATACTCCGTTTCATGCAGACCGCATACGATGGTGAACAACGTGGTGTCGTTACCTTCCGGCTGTCCTTCAAGTACGAACCAACGGACGTGTCCGATGAAGAATATTGCCACACAAACGGCATCCTTGCCTTTGCCGTCCTGTGAATACAGAGGATAGGATTTCAGTATCTCCTCCAATACGGGTGTAATCAATCTGCTTGCCATAGTCAATCGTTGTTAAGTGTTCTGTAATACATTCTGTTCTCTACAAGGTGTTCGATGGCCTCTGCTGCCAATCGGCACACCCACTCGTCACGCTGGTCATAACGACCTTTTTGATAGTCGTTGGCAAGGCGTTCCAAGAAGGCAAACACCACCTTGCCCTTTTCGTTGATAAGATAGCGATGGTCATCTGCAAGGGCATTGCCTACCTTGGCGGCTGACCCCATCTGACCGTTTACGAACCGTGAGAAGCACTCGACAAATGCCTGCTCGTTTTCTGATAATCTGTGTAATTCCATACGCAAAGAAATTATTTGTTCAACTTGTTTTTCTTCCCTCCTTTTGAAGCCTTTCGGCTCCTCTTGTCGGGAACTGATTTTTCGTGCATCAAAAGACTGCGGAATGAGGGCGATAAGGCAAGAAAACAGACGGAGGAGTTAATGAAATACCCAAATCTTTGATTTGCGGAAAGCTGTCGTTCAGTCCTCTGCCTGTTAGCATGGCGGTACTTGACCATTCGCCCGGGCAGTAACTTTGCAAAGAAAAATGGGCATCGGCAAGTGGAATAGACACTACAAAACAGGAAAATCATTGATTTTTAGTGCATTTTTCTTTATTTCTTTCTTTGATTTAGGATAAAATATATAACTTTGCCTCCGAAAAAGTGTCACAAGTGACAGTTTTTCGTAAAATATGATAGTAAACAGATATAGATACATAGAACAGTTGAGCCGTTCAAAGAACAACGGGCTCATAAAGATAATCACAGGATTGCGACGTTCAGGCAAGTCGTTCCTTCTGAAGAAACTCTTTCATCAGCATCTATTGGATGAGGGCGTGAGAGAAGACCATATTCTCGTCATCGACATGGAGAGTAGGAAGAACAGAGAGTTCAAGAACCCGGACTACCTGTTGGACTGGGTGGAAAAGATGATGATTGACTATGAGACTTATTATATCATCATCGACGAGGTGCAGGAGGTGGAAGACTTTGTAGAGGTGCTCTCTTCCTTGTCAGTTACCGAAGGGGCGGATGTGTATGTCACAGGCTCCAACTCGCGTTTCCTGTCCTCTGACCTGGTGACGGAATTCCGAGGCAGAGGTGACGAGATACATGTGTGGCCACTATCCTTCAAGGAGTTCATGACGGTGTATGATGGTTCGAAAGAAGACGGTTGGGCTGAATACAGACTGTACGGAGGTTTGCCGCAACTACTTACACAGGTTGGGGATGAGAAGAAGGCTGATTTCCTGCGTCGCCTTTATCGCACGGTATATCTACGTGACATCTACGAGCGGAACAACATAGAACTGAGACCTGAATTTGAAGAATTGTCGAAGACCGTAGCATCCAGTATAGGAGCACCTGTCAATGCACTGAATATAGCCAATACGTTCAAGTCCGTAAGCAATGTGCAGAGCATAACCGACAAGACAGTGTCGGCTTATCTGGAATATATGCAGGATGCTTTCCTTATCGAAAAATCCGAAAGGTTCGACATCAAAGGACGGAAATACATAGGTTCGTTGTCCAAGTATTATTATCAGGACGTAGGTCTGAGGAATGCTATTCTGTCGTTCCGTCAGAGCGAGCCGACACATATCATGGAGAACGTCATCTACAATGAGATGCGTATGCGAGGATGGCTCGTGGATGTGGGTAACGTCTATCATCGAGTGAGGAATACGGAAGGAAAGCAGCAGAGGGTGACATTGGAAGTGGATTTTGTCTGCAACAAAGGGAGCGAGCGGATCTACATCCAGTCGGCGTGGCGTATGCCCGATGCAGAAAAGATGGAACAGGAGAAACGGTCGTTGCGTCTTGTAGATGACTCTTTCCGCAAACTGCTGATCGTGGGAGAACATACCAAGCAGTGGAGCGACGAAAACGGCATACAGATAATGAGTATATATGACTTCCTGCTTGACTGGTCAAGTACTGAGAAACACGGATAAAAAAAAGATATGCGCATAGAATATGCGTTAATACATATATGATTAAGGGAGGGCCTATCCATCACGGACAAGCCCTCCCTTTCTAAAATTTATCAATGAAAAAAAAGTTTTAGTGCTCTTGTTCGGAGCTGTATGTCTGGCTATAGATACAGCAGGATTCTGGTATGGCGGTTCGCCTCATTGGGCGAGTAATCGTCAATGCCGCCATCGAAAATCTGAGAGATGGTGCCATTTTCCATACCACGTTTCATCAGTTCCTCTGCAATGAATCTGGCACGGGAACGGCTGAGGTTATCATTGATGGCTTCACTGCCTGTGGCACTGTCGGCAGCGCCGATGACCTTAACTTTCAAGCCATATTTCTTGGCGATGCGTGCTACTTCGTCGAGATTGACGAGCTGTGACCTGTTGAGCAACCTGTCAGTGCCAAGTTCAAAGAAGAAATAGATGGGCGCACCTATGCAAGCCTTTCCTGAGTGGATGAGCGATAGGTAATCGTCTTCCGGCTCACCTTCAGCATTGCCATATTCTTCTGTACAAGAGGCGGACTCCATGACCTTTGTCTTTTGACCATTACCATACTTGTCTCTCATTCTTGCACGCAGCGAGTTGAGACCGCTGTAGTCGTTTCGAGGATAGCCATTTGTGACGGAAGAAGCGGCATCGTCAGAAAAGAGGTGGCCGTACTTGTCCAGAAGTCCCTCGATGGCAAGAATCTTGCGCAGCTGCTCCAGAGTCTGACAATCTCGATCGTGCTGGGCGTGATAGCGGCTGTTGCTGTCAGAAAGGGATGAGGCGTATGCCGAAAGCCATTCGTTCTGTGCGATGTACGGGCGAGCGTCTATCACTCGCTTCCAGCCAGTCTTGCCGATGCGGACAGAGAGGCCGAGGGATGCGGACAGCAGATGGTCGCCAAGGCGGTGTGCCTTGCCATAGCCGTCAAAATCCTGCATGGTGGTCATGTTGCCTATCTCTGCCGTAACAGCAATGCGTGGGGAGAGATGATACTGCCCCTGTATGCCGTAGGAAATGGCAAAGGGCTTGTGGGCATTCACCTTGTTGTGCAGCATACCCACGCCCACGTATGGAATGACACTCCATCTGGCAAGAGTGTGTACATCGTCCTTGTAGAGGTTGCCGAGGACATTCCACATGAAATCAGCACGCAGGTACTGGTAGTCCTGCGAGGAGTTGTTGCAGTCGTTGAACTGCATACCGCCATAGTTCAGACGACCGCCGACGGAAGGTGTGAACCATTTGCCGATCGACACGGAGAATGCCGGTTTCATGCGACCGAATAGGTCGTTGCATCCGAGCGGTTTGCCGAGGAAGACCGTAGTTCCTCCTGCCGCTTGGACAAACCAGTTGTCCGTCCATGGCGAAGCTACCAATGCCCCTTTCATGTAGGAAGGTTTAAGCGGACGAAGCATACCGTCTGCCGAAAGTCTGCATACAACGGTGGTGGTGTCCGCCGTGCGGTGATAGTCTTTGGCTTGCGCACCCAATGAAAGGGCGAAGCCAAGGGATAGAATAAGTATTTTTCTCATGTTGTTCAATTTAATCTGGTGAATACTATAACAGGTGATACGTGACAGTGCCGCTTATCGTTTCTTCCTTTTGCCGGAAGAGGGGCGCATCATGCGTGCAGCTTTCATCATGCAACGGCGTGCCCAAGCGCGTTCATCCTCGTCATCGTCACGTCCCCATTTGAGGTCGGACGAACTGCCGCCACCGCCATGACCTTCGGCAAAGGTGGTGGCATCATCGACGTAGCCGAGGAATAGAAGCGTGGCACAGTACATCACCTCCGTTCCATTCTCCGCAAAGGCCTGAAGCAGGGAACCGTCAAACACGTCCTTGCCCTCATTGGAAAGCCGTGCCACACGTTCGGAGAACTCGCTGACCATGTTTTCGAGAAGGGCATTTCTGAGAACGGTGTCCGCACCTTGTCGGATAGTATCGGAATATCTGTGTGCCTCCTGCCGCAACTCCTCCGTGCGCTCCTTCATGGCGGTCATCTCCTCACGCAGGGCATCGAGCTTGCGGTCAGCCTCTGAGAGCTTCTCCTGCTTGTCGTCCAGTTTCGACTGGATAGCGGACAGTTCCTGCTCCAGCTCTTGGACTTGCTGACGGAGAGCATCAGGATTGTCGTGACCTGCAAGAATCTGCCGATGCAATTCAGCAAGTGCCGCCTCCTTCTCAACCTTCTCCTGCAAGAGGTTGTTGACCATTGAGGTGAGTCCTTTTACTCTCCGCTCTGCCAGACGGATGTCCGATTGGAGCGAGGCGAGTGTCCGCTGATGGGTGGCGACGGACTGCTCAATGGTGGTGCACTGTTCTGACAGCTGGCGGCGGTATTCTTCGGTGGTGCGGTGGCGTGCTCCCGTCTCTGAGACGGAAGTTCCGCGCTCCATGCCCCAACGCTTGTTGACATCGGCAAATTCGCTGTGCAGGGCTTTCATCCTGGCAGAAAACTCGTACTTGTCCTTTCCGGCGAATATCTGTTTGTATGCAAACTTGCCGTCCTTGATTGGCAAGAGGGTGCAGTGAACGTGCGGATTGGTTTCGTCCAAGTGTAAGATGAAAGCGACGATGTTCTCCTCACCGTATTTGTCCGCAACAAAGCGGTAAACATCCTTTGCCCATTCCTCAATGTCCTTGCATCGGGTTAGATGCGAATTGTCCGCTCCGTGAGTGAGATTCACCTTCTGGTCACCGAATGCCAATTCTGTCATACGTTCTCGTGAGCCTCCGAAGATGAAATTGACCACTGTGCGGAAGCGTGGCTCTGCCAGTCCCTCGTTGGGGTCTTTGATTCCACGGCTCCGCAGGATGTCTGCCATGCGCTCCGGGATGCTTCGGCTCTTGTCTATAGGACAAACCTTGCCGCCCCGAACCTCGAAGTTGAGCCGCTCACGGCTGCGGTCGTAGTTGCCTGTTGATTCAGCGGATCCCCAACCCTTTTCCGTCCAACGGCGTTGGTGCTCGTTGCTCTGTGCTGTGGTGATTCCCTTAGATGGTCGGAAATCCATAACCTGTTTTGGTGTTGCCATAACCTATTTCCTTTTATGTGTGTACAACTCTCCTGTCTCCAGCTTGCTGCTTGTAAGGACAGCCTCCCGATGGTCGGAGACCAAGAGGGGTATTAGGCTACCCAAATTCCCTCATTTCCGACCAACGGGCAAGCCCGATTATTTTACAGCAATGGCAGACGTGTAAACACTGTGCCAGTAGAAAAGAAGAAGCGTTGTACGGTGATTATTAGAGGTTAATACAGCCTTTTGATGGACAGGAGCCCTCTTGGTTGGCTACAATGGCAAGGAACGGTCGGCAGAGTGACTGAAACTGTGACTTGATGGCTGCGCTTTCCTGATGCAAGGCTGGTGAGCTGCCATCCAATGCCAATTCTGATATTGCCTTTGCCGCCTCGATGAATGAGAGCCAGTCTCCTCCCAGGTCTTTGTAAAAGAAGGGAAGAAGGGAGGTAACGAGGGCGTTATCTGTTTCCTGCGAAAGCACCTGATGGAAGGTGGCTTCGCAGACAGCTGTGAGTGCAGTCATACAAAAGGCGTGTCCTACAGATTCGGGAATGTTTCTTCCGCATGGCACCTTGCCAATTGAATTGCCATTGTCGGCTTTCTGCAAGATAATGGCTACTTCCTCTGTTGCATCTTCGTAGAGTTGTTCACATTCCGAGGCGCAAGCCGATGCGGACATCTTGCCGCTTCGCCATTCGTCCAATGCGGTACACATCTTCTGGCGGAACACATCCAAGGCTGCGTCAATCGGAGAAACGGCAGGTGTCTCAGCCAACATCGGGATGGTGATGATTTGGCTCTTCGTGAGACGGGTGACGGAAATCTGGTTCATCTTCTCCAACTGCTCGATGAAGGTGCGGACAGTGGCGCGGTGCCAATGCCAGCATCCTGCCAGTTCGGTAATGGTGATTACAAACTGCCCGTTGGACAGGCTGAACTCCTGCTTGCACAGATCCTTGGGGATGTACTGTACAGAAGCCTTGTCTACAAGGTCAAGGTAGGCTTCGAGCTTCGACAGCCTTATCCCGGACCTCTCTTTCAAGAACTCCAACAGGGACATCCGTTCAGACATCTTGCCGGAACTCGTTCTATGTTTCTGTTTCTTCATTTCAATAATCTGTTTGGTGAATACTGTTGTTTGTCGCCAGCTCCATTATACAAAAGGAACGGCATGATACAGGTGATACTTAATAGTAGTATATGATGAGCATTTCTGTGTCTTCGAGGAGCATCTTGCGGTCAGCCTTGTTCTTCCACAGCGATATGACTATGCGCGAGGGATAGAACAGTGATGCCAGAAGGACAAAGGAGATGGTGACAGCAAGCGTGAACAGATGAGGAGTGAAGACAAACACCACTGCCGCCAACGCGGCGATGCAGAAGGGTGTCCGCTCCTCGTGCAGACGCTGTAGCCACCTCTCCACATCCATAAAGACAAAGAATATGGCAAACGCTATGGTGGAAGCCACTACGCCTATGTCGTTATAGTGTACACAGAGGTAGAGGAAGTGGAACACGTACAGCAGGATGAGCAGCATCAACCGGTAGAGCTTCCTTGCTGTCACAAGCGCGGTCATGCGCAGATAGAACCGTGTCATAAACTGTCTGCGGCTTCTGTGCAGAATCATCGTCACAAAGAAGAACGCTGACATCAGGATGAGAAACAGTATCTTACTTGTCATAATATGTATAGCATGTGAATAATGGAAGTGGACTCAGGTCGGGCTGGACGACACCGTGTGTGGCAGTGGATATGATACGCTCCACATCCTCCAGTGTCAGTTCTCCCTTGATTATTCTCTGACGGAAAGCTCCGTCGGTTGTCCGAAGGCTCTTGATAGCCTGTTCCAAGTCGTACTCGGCTATCTGCCACACTTGCCCTCTCGTGTAGGGGAAATGATGGTGGATGGCCTTGACCACAAGCACACGGCTGAGGATGTCGGTCATTCTGCCGTTCCTGACTATCGTGTGGTTGCGGACAGTGGCGATGCTCTCAATCTCCAGCCATGTGCGGTGACGGTCGAGAAGATGGATAATCTTCATGTAAAGCGTTTCCTTCATCAGATGGTCGGGAGCTTGTGGCATGACTTTGGCCTTTGTTGTGGACAACAGAATGGAGCGTTGTTGCGGTAGAACAGGACTGTCATCTGGCAAATGTAACTTTCAAATGAAGTCGAGCAGGACTTCCTCCTTGGGCTTCATGTATTTGAAGAACCCGTTCTTGCAATGCAGACTGAGGTCGAGGCATACATCTGCCGACATGTGCTCCAGCGAGTCATAGATGGTCACTTTTATCTGGCTGACCATGCCACGCTCATCTGTGGAGCCGTTGACCTTGAACATCCGTCCGAAAGAAGGGTTGGAATAGGCACAGCAGCTGTGTCCGAACTCCGTATGACGGCTTGGAATGTGGTGATAGAGGATTATCATTTCCATCTCGTCTTCGAGCATATCCATCACCTCCTCTATCGTGAAAGGGGTGTTCAACTGGAAAGTAAGAAGCACGTAATCGTCATACTTGACAGGCTTCTCCATCTTGCGCTTGTCCAGCAGTTCTGGCAACTGCAAAGGCACGACGGCAAGGAAATCATCGCAAAACTGTTCTAACATAATCGTATTCTCTGTTTGGGGTGTTTATAATCTTGTGACATAAATCTTCATCATGAGCATGGGCATATCCGACAGGCGTTGCTTGTCGAGGTGCAGTTTCTTGGCCAGACCGTCCATCTCCTTGGGGAGCGCATCGGCTATTTTGTAGAGGTCTGCCTTGTCCTTGTCGGAGAGCACGCTCACGGAAAGGTCATCCATCGTCATGAACGGCTGCATCATCATCAGGAGGTAGGCGTGCATGGTGTGCTCGTCCTTTACCCTGCCACTATTCAGATCCTCGATAGCCGCTTGTGCGTTGCGCAGCAGACGGTGGTTGGTGCGCATGGAGAGGTATATCATTGCATCCTTGTGGGACAAATCCTTGCGGTCGGCGGCACGGAGTATCTCCCGACAGCAGTGTTCGGTGTTTCGTCTGATGTCACCGATGTCATCGTCAGCAAAATCCGGCAGGTATTGCAGGAAGGATTTGAAATACAAATGCTCTTCCTTGATGAAAGCGAGCAGGTCTTCCTTGCCGTGAATGCCTTGCTTGGCGGATTTTTGCAGGAACAGCAGGTAACGCTTCAGTACCGCCTGTTTACCACCTTTATTATATATAGGCAGGCTATCCAAGGAAGCGAAGAATGGCTGTGCTTCCTTCACGGCTTGCTGTAGTTCCTCATCACCAACATGGGAAGAGGTCTGTTCTCTGAGATAGAGCAGGTCGTGAAAGGTGCGTTGCTTAGACATCGCCATACGGCACAGCTCGATGTGGATGGAGTCGTTCAACTCATGATATACCGTGAACGGGTATGAGTGGGCTTTCCTGACAGTGTCACGTGAGATGCACGATGTCACGGAATCGTCCAACACGCGCCATTCGTTGACAATCTTAACTAATGTCTGAATTGAGACCTTGCCGTTCTGTCGAAGAGTGGTCAGAAAGCCATGATACTCTCTGATGGCTTCATCGCTCGAATGGAACGACTTCGTGCCGTTTCCGTCTGAACATGCTGTCAGCATGACTACGGCAAACGCAGTGGCAATACAAATGGCAAGTCTGATACAGCCATGCGAGTTTGATTTTGCATTATGCAATATTTGCTTCATGCAATGGAGGTTGGTTTGTCCTCCGAAAAGTTGGGTTTCATATTTCATTGTTGTCATTATTTTGAGTCTGATTTTGAAATTGACGGTGCAAAGTTAATGCGTTTCAGCGATATATTTGCAAGAATGACAGTAAGTTTAATCTTATTTGTGTATCATACTTGCGAGTATGATTTTCAATGAAATCAAGTGAAAAGAAAATGGCAAATTATCGTGTTTAAGTATGATTTTTCGTTCAAGTATGATTGTTTCTCGGAAAAATAGTGTACCTTTGCACTTGATTTCATTTAATAGCGTACAACAGTATGGCAAAAGTAGGTTACATCTTTATCGCCACCAATGGCGAAGAGTATGCAGAAGACAAGGCTTGGATGCAGCAATACGGCTGTGTTCAGGTGATAGAGGAACTGTCCGAACACGAGAGGCTGCGCCCGATGTGGAAGCAGCTCATATCGAGTCTGGAGCGCGGCGACGAGCTGGTGGTGTCGAGGTTCAGTAACGCACTGCGTGGCACCCGTGAACTGGCTACATTCATAGAATACTGCCGTGTGAAGGTGGTTCGCATCATCTCCATCCAAGACCGCATCGATACGTTTGACGAACTTTTCCCCGACACCAAGCCCTCACAGGTCATCCGTATGTTCGGGTCACTCTCTGAGGAGTGTGCCGTGCTGCGCAAGGCATCGGCACACATCATCCATCTGCAACAGAATATCCGGCCGCCCAAGAAGTCGGAAAGGGCACTGTCGAAACTGGAGCGTGAGAAGAATATCGTGAACATGTACAACGAGGGGCACAGCATAGATGACATCTTTGCCATCAGCGGCTTCACAAGCCGAAGTTCCGTGTTCCGCATACTCAACAAGCATGGTGTGACGCTGAACCGTGGACCTCATAGTGGACCGCTGAAGAAAAGGAATAAAGAATAAACAAAAAACAGATACAATGAATAAGACATTCAACATCTACTGTGATGAAAGCACCCACATGGTGCATGACGGTCATCCCTACATGCTTTTGGGATGTACAAGTATAGCATACACACAAATCCGCATGGCAAAAGATGCCATAAAAGATATTAAGAAGAAGCACGGCTATAGTGATGAGCTGAAATGGACAAATGTCCACGAGGCCACGTATAAAGTCTATGCAGAGCTTATAGACTGGTTCTTTATGAATGACATGGAATTTAGGGCTGTGGTTGTTGACAAGAGTCAGATTGACGAGAAACGAGAAGACTATACGTTTAATGATTTCTACTTTCGCATGTACTACCAATTGCTGCATCACAAGATGGACATGGATTATACATATAACATATATATGGATATCAAGGACACATGCAGTAGCGATAAGCTGGAGAGGCTCAGAAAAATAATGGAATACAACTCTTCCATTGGCAGGTTTCAGTTTATACGTTCACACGAAAGTGTCTTCATCCAATTGGCAGATGTTCTAATGGGAGCCATCAACTACAACCTTAGATATGAAAAGGGAGAAGTTGAAGGAAGGGTGAGAGCCAAAATGAAGCTGATTGAAAAGATAAAAAAACACAGTAATATCAGTCTCAACACCACAACTCCCAAATTTAGAAAGAAGTTTAATTTGTTTTTTATCGCACTGAAATAGCCAATGAGCAGTTTGAATATTATCAAGAAATACCCTGAGCTGCTGGAACTGGCATATCTCAGTGAACGAGAAAGAGAGCATGATCTTCATGCAATATTCAAGCGTGATATAGAAGATAACTGTCAATTCTCATTCAGAGGGTGGCGCATCTATCCTATAAAGACAGATGGCGAGATTGACATGGCAAGATTGTTCAAGCATCTTACCTGTGAAGAAATCATGGTTGAGAACGAAGACGGTACGACTTATCCAAAGCGAGTATTCGAGATGGCTCGTTCACAAAGGCTTCATTGGATAAATCACCATGTGAGAGAATTGACACCAGACAATCTGGATGTATTTACCATAGAAGAGAGGGACGGCAAAAAGCGTAAGGTCAAGAAAACATACATCTATGATAAAGTGGAAAAGTATGTTATTGTCTTGGAACAACAACGTAGCAACGGATTCTATCTGTTGACAGCATACCATCTTAACAAAGAGTATGGACTAAAGGCTTTGGAAAAGAAGATGAAAAAGAGATTGCAGACACCACTATAAAACGCAAGACCCGAATTGCATCAAAGGCAACCGGGTCTCGAAACTCCTTCTATCTATAGATGAGCGCTGCAAAGGTACGAATATTCTTTGAAATAACGAAGGTTTTTCATTGAATTCTTCTCGATTTTAACATTTGCAGGGCAGTATTGTAAGATAACAGGAAAGAAAATAGCATAATTTTACAGAAAATCGTAATGGAAACATTCAAAGACGTTATATCAAGTGACCAACTTGTCTTGGTCGATTTCTTCGCCACCTGGTGCCAGCCATGCAAGATGATGCACCCCATCCTTGAGCAGGTGAAGGAAGTGTTGGGTGACAGAATCCGCATCATCAAGGTAGATGTGGACAAGTATGGGGTGACTGCAAGTCAGTATGGCATACAGTCTGTGCCCACATTGATGCTGTTCAGACGCGGCGAAGTGTTGTGGAGGACGAGCGGTGTGATGCAGAAATCAGAGTTGCTGGCAACGATTGACCCGTTTTTAAGATAAAAGAGCAGAAATGTCAAAATCTAAATTAAAGTCTGTCCTCATGTCCATGGACAAGAGTGAAATAATAAAAATGGTATTGGAACTTTATTCTGCACGGAAAGAGGCAAAGGAATATCTTGACTTCTATGCAGAGCCGAATGAGGGCCAGAAGCTGGAAGAGTATAAGCACATCATACGGGAAGAGTTCTATCCGAGCAGAAACAGAGAGCCAAAGACACGCTTCTCAGTGTGCCGCAAGGCATTGTCCGACTTCAAGAAACTGAAGCCTTCGGAAGATTCAGTCGCAGAATTGATGGTGTTCTATATGGAGAATGCCTGTCAGTTCACTTATGACTATGGAGACATGTGGGAGCAATTCTATGATTCTGTTGAGAGTAATTTCGACAAGACATTGCGCCACATCGTGCTTTATGACCTTTGGGACAAGTATGATTCCCGAATCAAGCAATGCCTTCGTTGGGCAAGCCCTTGTGGATGGGGATTTCCTGACGCACTGAATGATATGTATGAGGAAATGAAGGCGCAAAATGAGGAACTCCGAAAGAAATACAGGAATTTCAAGATGCCCATCAACGCTGATTATTAAACGAATATACTCAAATGGGGAAACCAAAGAAAAAACATAAGAAAGCGAAACAACTGCCCTTAAGCAAAGAAGAGCAGATTTTTCAAGCGGCAAGAGACCTTGCAGCTGAAATTGGCATATCCTATTCTGAGGCATTAGGGTTTACTTTGGGCATAAAGGACGTAACGTATGGTTGGGAAGAAGACTATACGGAAGAAGAGTTTCAGGCACTGATTGACCACGCTGTGGGAGACACTGATTATGAGCACACCCTCTATTGAATCATCTACACGAGAGGAACGTTTGGATTACGTTCTGAATGAATGGAGATGTCTGCACAACTGTGAGCTGTGCGGTAAGTGCCATATTCTGAAAGGCAGAAGCGAAGAAATACTCTATGCAGACTATATAGACGGCAAGCGGTCATATATGGATATAACATTAGAAATCAGAAGCAACAGATAATGATGTCACAGAAATACATATATCCATCGTTGTTCCAAGAGGAAGAGCCGCAAGAAAGCGTTCCTGGTGATAAGAAAGAGTATGACCTGACGAATCTCTTTGAGAGATTGGCAAAGTCTGATTTTCGCAGCCGGTTCCATCTGTCCAAGCAAGACAGGGAGTATGTAATGGAAAAGGGATTGCCGACGATACGAAAACACGCAGAGGACTTTGTGGCAAAAAGACTTGCTCCGGCTGTCATACCGAACGACGGCAAGCAGACTCCCATGCGTGGGCATCCTGTTTTCCTGGCTCAACATGCCACTGGCTGTTGTTGCCGGGGATGCTTCTTCAAGTGGCATCACATCTCAGCAGGCAGGGCACTGACCAAGGAAGAACAGGAATATGCTGTTGCCGTATTGATGGCATGGATTGAAAAACAGATGAATAAAGGATGAAGATAGAAGAAGCCATAGTATATGTGATGGTAAAGCGAAATGGCGGCATGACAACCGACCAGATTGCCGATGCCATCAATCGTCATAGGCTGCACCTGAGAAAGGACGGTCAGCCTGTGACAAGCAAGCAGGTGTATGCAACAATCTGCCGTTTCCCTGAAATGTTCACAAAAGAAGCTGGCAGAATCATGTTAATGATATGACGTAACGATATGACAATAGATACAACCAACATGTGCTCACACCTTCAGAAGAAGTTGTTTGAACCAGAAGGTGTGTATTATCCTATATGGCAAGCCATGCAGGATGATGAGACCTTGACAGCAGTGGTACGAAGCAGACAGCTGCACATCTACAGAAACGGGAAGAAAATTCTCGTTCTGGCAGGTAAGGCACAACCGAAGATTATAAGGGAAGACAAAATACAAGAGTTAATAACAAGATTATAAACAAAACATCAAATCATCAAAACAATGGACGCAAAAGAAAAAGTATTGGCAACAATGAAAGAGGCTGGTCAGCCTCTCAACGCAGGTAAAATCGCAGAACTCAGCGGTCTCGACCGCAAAGAGGTAGATGCAGCCATGAAGCAGCTGAAAGCAGAGGGTGCAATCGTCTCTCCTGTGCGTTGCAAATGGGCACCTGCAGAGTAAGGTTTATACTGCTGTCTTGAAATATAGGCAGCAGTATCTTTATTTTTATCAAAATGTTAAGGTGAGGAATCTGAATATCCTTGCCTACGGACACAATTATCCGCTGCATCTTTTTGGGGTAAGGTGCAGACGTATGGCTGTCAGCGTATCTTGGTTTAAAGACGCTTAGCGGTCACGGCGGAAGTCGTTTCGTCTCTCTCCGCCGAACAAAGCTCTGAGCACATTGCCCAAAGCTCCGAACACGAAGTAGCAAACGATGATTGCAACAATATCGTCCATAAGCATTTTCTGTTTTATGGGTTATACACTATTATGAAGATTCACTATGTCCAATCCCTGCCTCTTGGCTTCTCTGACGGTGTAGAACGTGCCGCCCTTGGGATTGCCATCGAAGTAGGCTATGAGACGTGAACTGCGGTTGACCATATAGTCGTTGCGCCTCAGAAGGCAGCCATTGTAGTATTGCTCGCTCAATACGACCACGTCATCCACGATGCGCAGGATGGCATCATACTTGGCTTGCTCTTCCTTGCTCCACCGGTCAGACTGACCACGGAACGGCACAACGGCTATCACCTGCAAGTCCTTCAACTCGCATTGCAACGAAAGGGCGGCTTCTGCCGCCAGCAGGTCAAATCCCATTGCCATGCCACAATAGAAATACCGGTAGCCGTCGGCATACGCCTTGGCTATCTCCGATTTGAGACATTGCTTCAACTCCCTCCGCTTGGCGAAAGGTACGCTGCGGTGTCCGCTGAAGCATACGGACACTGCCTTGTCGTACTTTGTCATACTTTACCTTACTTTATAATGTGTGCGTGCGAGGAACATACCGCCAATAACACATGCCCCGAGCCTTTCGAGTTGGTTGGCATACTTGGCATAGCTGAGACCCTTGGTTATCACATCGTCAAAGACCAACACCATTTTGTTGTCGAAGAACGGCTCATCAAACTCAACGACATTCGCCTTGCGGACTTCATCCTCGTTCTTGCGGTTATCGTGGATGGTCTTACGCTCTCCGCATACCCTCACGTGCTCGTAGCCGTTTTCCGCTCCTGTCAATTCACACACCCTGTGGCAGAAAGCCTTGTAGCGGAGTTCGTTGCTCTCGCTTGTGGATGCTGGAACGGGGGCGAAGACGATGTTCACGCAACCCTTGCCGTAGAGTGTCAGCATATTCTCTGCGGTGCGCTGCGCCACTTCCTCGTAGGCTCTTCCGTCCTTGAAGTCAAACACTAATTGTCTGTCGGCAATCTCCTTCTCACCCACATTGCGGATGCGTGCGGGATAGTATTTGCAGAACCAAGTCTGAGGCTTGTCTAACTGCTTTTGGATTTGATAGTCATTCTTGTGTGCCATTGCTCTTATGTTTTTTCTTCCCTTATTTCGGAGGCTTTTCCTGCCTGCCCAAGGGATATTTTTTGCTTTCCAAGAGTGATGGCGATCAAAAAGCCAAATCGGGAGCGAAAAATACGCTCTGCACGCAGAGGAAGATTTTTCGGTCAAATGCAATGGACGATTTGGTGTTTGAACAATCGCCAGCATTACCTTTGCAAAACAATATCCGCAGCGGCAAGGCAGGCGAAAAGAAATCTGTTATGTAAAAGAGGAAACGGGCGGGATGGCGTGGGGCGAAGCTGTATATGGGGAAGGACGATAGTTGATATGAGGGAAAAAGAGAAAATCTTGTAATAGGGAACGACATTGCCTTTTATCAGCATGGAGACAGTCCTACAAGCAGAGAAAACTATTGCCCTAAAAATGAGTTGGATAGTATTGGAAAATCCAGTGTAAGATGCCCCCTAAAACCAAGCGATTCTATCCCCTTGTGCCCAAATAATCCTGCCCATTGATTCCAATATAAAAATGCCCCTGTCAGACAATGTCCGTCAGGGGATTTTTTTCGTAGATTTGATACCCGTCTTGACCGGTGGGATAAAATCATTTCTACTATGACAACAAAGATAGCAAACATTCTCCAGTGTTATGCATTGGGGATGGGGATAAAGCAGATAAGCAGGAGCTTTGAGCTGTCCCGCAACACGGTGCGCAGATATGTGCGCCTGTTTCAAGAGTGTGGCATACCGATAAAGGAACTGGCAGCCATGCCTTCCGCCCGCATCCAGGAGATGTTCTCCGAGGGTGTTGGCCGCAACAGGGTTCCGTCACAACGCCAACTTGAGCTTGAGGCACTTCTTCCTGAGTATGCCGCCCGACTTAGCCGCCGGGGTGTAACAGTGAAAAGCCTGTACGAAGAGTACCGCGAAACACATCCTAACGGATACAGACATGCCAGTTTCGGCAACTATCTCATGCGCTACCGCATGGTAACGCATGTTGTAGGGCATGTCGAGCATTATGCCGGAGACCAGATGTACATCGACTTTGCTGGCGATAAACTAGAGGTAGTTGACAGTGAAAACGGCGAATGCCGCAGCGTTGAAGTGTTCGTGGCCATACTTCCATGCAGCCACTATACCTACTGCGAGGCGGTCTGGTCTCAGTCAAGGCAGGACCTGATCAGGGCGTGTGAGAACGCTCTTCATTTTTACGGCGGGGTTCCGATGGCGATAGTACCTGACAACCTCAAGGCCGCCGTGACCCGTAGCGACCGCAACGAGCCTGTAATCAACGAGGAGTTTACAGCATTTGCCGAACACTATGGATGTACCGTATATCCCGCACGGGTACGTCATCCAAAAGACAAGGCCTTGGTGGAAAATGCCGTGAAACTGCTTTACCGCTCTGTCTATGCTGATATCGAGGGGCTTGTATTCAACTCGCTGGAATCTCTGAATGCGGCCATCTCCGAATCGCTCTCGGCCTTCAACGGGCGCAGGATGAGTGGACGTCCCCTGTCCAGACGGGAACAGTTTGAACAGATTGAATCCGACTGCCTCCGCCCACTTCCCGTCATACGTCATCAGATGAAAGAACGACGCTCCGCAACGGTAATGCGGAACAGCTACGTCACCTTCCGGCTTCACCATTACAGTGTACCAAAAGAGTATATAGGCAAACGTGTCGAGATTGTATATGATGCCGACACGCTGGATATATATCATGGCCTGCGTCTGGTGACCACACATCAGCGTGATGACACGCCCTATGCCTATACGACTAAGGATGCCCACGGATTGCCTGGACGCCATGGAAGTTACGAAAAGGACCTGGAACAGATTTACGAACGAGCCGGTCAGACGGATAACGTCCTGTTGCTGTATCTGCGCAAGGTGGCGGAACTCAAGAAGTATCCTCCCGCGGCATTCCGTTCATGCAAAGGAATCATGGCACTGGAGAAGACCTTCGGACTGGAACGGTTGGTGGCAGCAAGCGCATGCGCCACGCAACTGCGCCAATACGGATATCAGGAAATAAGGCAAATCCTTGAGCGTGGGGATGATGCAGACTTCCTGTCAAAAGAAGACATTGATGATGAAGTCCCAGTAACATCTACCCACAAAAACATCCGCGGAGCAGCCTACTTCGCAAAATCAAAACATTTAAATAAGAACAACAATGGAAACAAATAATCTTACCACCCCAATAGCAGTCGAAAAAGACCGCAATACGTTGACAATCGAGCTGATGAACCGTATGAAGCTACATGGCATGGCAGCCGCCTTCACTGAAAGCCTGGCCTCCACCATGGCCGAAACAATGACAATCGACTCTTTCCTACACATGTTACTTGCCAGGGAATGGGACTACCGCGCCAATGCGGCCATCCAACGTCTTATACGCGGAGCTTCGTTCCGCTACAAGGCCTGCCTCGAACAGATAGACTATACAATCCCGCGTGGCCTTGACCGTAACCAAATGGAGCGGCTTGCTTCGCTGGAGTTCATTCGCCAGGGACAGAACCTCTTCATCACCGGTTCATCCGGTACCGGAAAGAGCTTCCTTGCCACAGCCATGGGGTATGAAGCCTGCAAGAAGGGTATACGGACATATTATGCGAATGCCCCGAAACTTATGGGTACGCTTAAAGTGGCAAAATTAAAAGGCACATTGGAAGCGGAACTCAAGAGAATCGAACGGAGCACACTGCTCATATTGGATGATCTATTCCTTGTGAACCTTGACGCCAAGGAACGTCCCATCCTGCTTGATATAATAGAGGACCGGCATGGACGCAAGTCTATCATCATTACCTCGCAACTGCCGACGGATAATTGGTATGACGCAATCGGGGATCCTACCGTGGCAGATGCCATAATGGATCGTATTATACATACGGCTCACCGAATTGAGTTAAACGGAGAAAGTGTCCGGAAGATGGCGGCATACAGAGGGAAATAAACTAAAATAATAATAACCCCATCGGTCAAGACTTTTTGAGGGGGCATTATTGAATATTTTCAGGGGGTAGAATCTTTTTGGTTTTAGGGGGCATCTTACACTGGATTTTCCAAGTATTTTCTAAAAGTAGTATCGACTACGAATAGTATAATAGTCGAATAGTTTTTACTACCATACTACGGATAGTAAAGTCTGTTTATAGAAGAGATAGCGGTATCATCGTCTGTTCGGCGATGATACCGCGCGGCACTCATGTGTCATGCCGCTTTAGGTATTCTGTCATTGCCTCATTGACAATATCACGCAAGGACATCCCTTTCTTGATGGCGAGGTACTTCATCCTCGTGTGGATGCTCTTGTTGATAAGGAAATTGCAATGCACCGGCACTTCGGTAGTCTCAGAAACAGACACAGGTGGTGCTGGTGTAGTTTCTGTGACTATCTGCTCCTTACTCGGCTTCTTTGTGGAAGAAAGGAGTCCGTTGAGACCGCCTTTCATTCCCTCTTTCAACATACTGCTCTTGCTCATGGCTATGCTATTTTAAGTTTAACACTTCTTTTGCCAAAGACATATAATCACTGGCACCATTGGATTTGGGATTATACTCAAAGATAGTCTTGCCGTTGATGGGTGCTTCTGCCAAAGCCACATTATCACGGATGACGGTCTTGAAAACCTTCTCGTGAAAACTGTCATTGACGATTTCCCTCACGCTTCGGTTCAACGTCTTGCGGCGATCGAACTGGGTGATGACGATGCCGCCCACTTTAAGGTTGGAGTTGAGCCGCTCCTGAACGATGCGGATGATGTCCATCAACTTTGCCATACCTCTCATGGCAAGGTATTGCGCTTGAACAGGGATGATGATGTAGTCGGCTGCGGTGAGGGCATTCAAGGTCAGCAAGCCCAATGACGGTGGACAGTCGATGATGATGTAGTCGAAATGCTCTTTGGCGATGGCTTTGGTGATAAGTCCCTTCAAGATAAGCTCCCGTCCCGGCTCGCTGATAAGCTCTAACTCAGCCGCAGACAGGTCAAGGCATGAGGGTGAGACGGTGATGCCGTTGTGCAACTTGACCAACGGCAAGGTGTACTGTCCACACATTGCGCCATAGACTGTCTGTTCTTCCTCGATGGACAATCCCAAGGCTTCCGTGAGGTTGGCTTGTCCATCCATGTCAATAGCCAAGACGTTCTTCTTACTCAGTTGCAGAGCTGCCGCAAGGCTTACTGCGGTCGTACTTTTCCCTACACCACCCTTGTGATTTAATACTGCAATTATCTGTGTCATAACATGATACTACTATTAGTGAATACTACTTTACTATTCTACTACTGATAGTACATACTAACCATAGTAAAAGCGGATTTACTACGATTAGTACGTACTACTCTCAGTTGATACTACCCTCAGAAGGGAAGGTCTTCGCTCTTGTCCTGCGGTGCATCGGCTGGCGGTACGGGAGCCTCGCCCTCTGCCTTGGCTGCCTTGCGTGCCTTTGTTGCAGGTGTGTCGGTTGCATCCTTCTTCCCTGCATTGACAAAGGCGATGGAGTCAGCTATGATGCTATGCTGTATGTGGTTCTCTCCGTTGCGGTCTGTCCAAATGGAAGAAGTCAGTGTGCCTTCCACAAGCACCATACGACCCTTGGTGAGGTATTCAGCCAAACGGATATGGTTCTCCTTGCTGCTCTTCACCCTTACCCAAGTGGTGATTTGCTTGCCCTTACTGTAGTCGTCCACTGCGATGTCAACAGCCATGAATGTTCCGTGTGTACCTGTGATGACGCGGCAATCCTTTGCTCCGATGCGTCCGATAGTGTGAGTGTAAATCATAATGTGAAAATGTTATAGTGGCAAGTTGGTTAGACTTGCCGTTACCTTGTTATTTAAATGACTTTTCTTGTTGATTGAACATAAGCTATTGCTTCATTCATAATTTCTGCTCGTGACCTACTCTTGTTATCTTGCATCCACTCATCAATTTCAGATTTGAGGAACATGATACGTTTCCCCTTCTTATGGAATGGTATTTGTTTATTGCTTGTCCAACAATAGATTGTGTGTTCAACTGGATGGGTAGGGAGATACTCACTCAATTCGGAAACACTAAGCCATTCCAATCCCTTATCGGGCTGAATTTGAGTCATTAGTGTGGAAAACTTTTCTTCTAAAATCTCCAGCTTGTTTATTACTAATGACAATGCTGATGGCAAGTCATTAAAACTCAATATTTGCTTTTCCATATCAATATATGTGTGGCAAGTTGGTTAGGCTTGCCGTTACCTTGTTATTAATATCCTTTCTTCGTCTGCCTTGTATTGGCGACAAAAGACTTGTTGCTGCCTGTGAGACTGATAGAGCCGCAATTAACAAACTCTCCGTCGGAATAGACTCTGTACTTCTGTCCGCTTACCTCATGCTTCTGTTTGATGCGCTCTCGCATCCACTTCTTGGCTGCGGTCAATGAGCAAAAGGTCTCGCTCTCCTTGGTCGTCTCGTCATATACGATGCACTGGGTCATACATGCTCCTACTTCATCCATGCACCTATACTCGACGTGACATAGTCCAACTGACCGCCAAATATGTCGCTTGGCTCTATGTCGTATTGTCCATCCCTCACTTCCTTGTCCTCTCCAAGAAGCGACAAGTTTCCGTCGGCATCCAAACGTGCTGCGTCTATGACGATGTCACGAGGCTCGTCAAAGAGATAACCTGCCACGATGGGCTGCTCTCCCTCGAAATGCACCTCAAAGCCTCCGTCCACCTCCGTGCCGTACTTGCGAAGAGCCGCTTTCAGCTCGTCCTGCTCCCGGTGCTGCAATGCCTGGAGTTGTCCGTGGATAGTGAGGTCTTGCAGTTCTGCCTCTCGTTTGGTGTGGGTTGCCTCGCCGGTCTTGCAGTCGATGTCATACTTGTGGTAAACCACTGGGATATGGTCTGCCGATGTGACAAGCCATGTGATGTTGTTCACTGAGAAGCCCTGTCTGGTGAGGAACTCCTCGATGTCTGAGCCGAGAAGGTGGTCGGCTACGTCAAGATACTCGATGCGTGCGTCAGCATCATGCAGGATGATAATCTTCATTGCCTTTCTATTTTTAGTGATACAAATAAGTTTGTCGCCCATGTCGCTGGACTTGTTTAACTACGTTGAAGAAACTTACGCTCAGCATAGTGAATAAATTCCCTCTGCGTTCGCTTAACCGTTTCTTTCTCTTCCCTCCTTTCGAGACCTTTCAGCCTGTGGAGGGATATTTTCTGCTCCCACAAGCCGCAAGAAAAGACATAAAGACAAATTATGTGTGAAGAATACTCTTTTCCGAGGAAAAGGAAGATTGTTCACAGTCACAAGACCTCAAGCAGAATTTGACGATTGTCTCAGACGCGGCTAACTTTGCAGGAAATATGCCTACCACTGCGCTGATTGGAAGAAGATTATTGATATTGGCTGCAAGAGGAATGATGTGTTATATATAAAGAGGTAAGAAGAAAGATTGAAACAGTAAGGGTGGGCAGTGAAGTGTTTGCAGGTCTGCTGTACCGACATAAAGCGAGTGTGTTGGCTGACCGGGATGCAAGTCATCAAAGCTTCAGCCTTGATAGCTTGTAGCACGGACAGACAATTCTCTCGCGTCGGTACTTCGGCATACTGTCAGCTTTGGCTAATAGCAACGTGTTGCCATCAGCCAAGGATGTCTGTATGACGACAGACCATGTAACGCTTCGCAAAGGCGTGGGGCAAAGCAGTATAATTTAGAAGTAGATAGTAACGTATATCAGGCAAGAAGAGACAGTTGCGCAACGGACAAATCGGGCACTCCTGTCAGCATGACAAATGTGCCTTGTCCTTGCCGCAGGACACTGAGGCAGATTGGACGTAGCAGACATGTCTGCCACATTCAATATGCCTGAGTGGACAAGAACTGCCTCTTGTATAGCAGAAGAGAAATTGTAAAACAGTTGATTAGTGGTAAAGGTGGTATGGGTGGGCAGAATGGCATTACACGGACATTGCCGAAGCCCGATAATGGGACAGCCAGACAGCAATAAAGGCAGTTATCAGAAGTGTCAGTTTCTGATAGTGACATTGTTGGCTGCCTGTCACATGGGATTCGTGCGGTGTCCGTACAGTAATGCCGTTCTGAAGGTGTGGGGCGAAGCGATACAACGCACTTGGACGAAACCACCGCTTATAACAGAAAATATTTTGCAGTCAAAGAGAAGAAGAATAGTAAAGCAGGTGTGGGTGGGTAGTGAAGCTGTCGCAAGATTGACGGTCTGAATATCAAGGCGAGTGGATAGCCAGTAAAGGACACAATTATCAGAAGCCTCGGCTTCGGCATCTTGTGGCATAGATGGCAGTCCTCTCGCGTTCAGACCTTGGCATACTGTCTTTCTTGGCTAATAGCGACTTTGTCGCCATCAGCCGGGAATATCTGTATGCCAACCATCTTGGTGACGTTTCGCAAATGGTGAGGGACGAAGTGGTTAGAATAAAGGAAGACGGCGTTGCCGTTATGGTTAATAAATGCACATGGTTGTTATTAGAGAAGATTATCACACGCTATAACAGCAGATTGATGTCCCTGAGCAAAACAAAAGCGACCCGAAGGTCGCCTTGTTATGGAGAGGAAAGGCTATTTCTTGCCTTTCTTGGTTGCTGGCTTGGCCGGCTCTTCCGCAGGAGTCTCCTCCTTGTCGGGACACTCGTAGAACTTGGTTGCAACCATGATGATTCTGGAGTGCTTCACGCCATCCTTGTCTGTCCACTCCTCTGGCTTGAAGAAACCCTCGACGGTGAGCAACGTGCCCTTGGTGAGCTTGTCGAATGATTCGGTGTGCTCGTTCTTGCGCCATGCCTCCATATTCATGAAAGCCGATACGCGGTTGGTTTCCTCGCCGTTCTTCTCCTGACGGCCTACTGCCAATGAGAAGCGTGCTACGCTGGCGTTTGCGAACTGACGGATTTCTGCATCCTTACCTACGAAACCTGAAACTGTGAAGTTGTTCTCGATCTTTTTCATTTTGAATTGAATTTAAAAGTGAAACTTAATTTTTACATGCATTCAAAAGCAGGGATGTGGCACCATGTGGGAAGCACCATGAAAATCGTTCGCAATACTCTTTTTGTCGTTGGCGGTAAGGGAGAAAAAGGAAGATTACGCACTATTTTATTGGTCACAGCGATAGCGGCCACACAAGAAGGAGGAAGTCCTTCGCAGCATCACGCTACCTTTGCATGGTAAAAATAAGTGGCTTTCAAATAGCTCAATTCAGAAAAAGACGGGGCCAAACAATGGAACAAAGGTTGTAAGCAAGGAGGCAATCCGTATGCAACAGACAGGGGCACTGCTATGGCTGTATGCCTGGAGAAACGAAGCGGGAAATCCGACCTTACAGCTGTATCATCAGAAGAGTGAGGAGCATGAACACTGATGCACGATGAACGACAAGCCTAAGGGTCAGCTTAGCAATAGAGGCATCAAGCCAAAAGAGGACAGACATCAGAGGATTGGCGATAGCACTGTCATCATGCTAAGACCAAGTTCTGTGTCCGACAAGGAAGAGTCGCAAAAGACAGACGAGTAAAACCAAAAGGCGAAATGACCATTCCTATAACAAGGTACAGAGACGCTTAAAACGGCGAAGGGACTTTGGCGACGTATCGCTATACAGGTGTCGAAGCATCGCTTCTATAACAGGACTGGAGCAAGTGAGCAAACCGCACAACTTGCTCCCAAGGTATTTCAGTTACAACAGCCATAACCTCATTGGAGGATTGTCCTAAAAGAGTTTTTGCAGTCAAAGGAAGAAAGAGTCTGCAAGCCACATAGCCAACAGACTCTCTCCTGATTATTCACAGATGACAACATCATCCTTGTACTCCGTCACTTCCTTGCCGTTGATGAGCTGGACAATGACCTCACAACCCAAGTCCTCGACAATCGTTCCCTCTGTCTGACCTCTTCGGGGATAAAGCAAGGTGCAGAAACACCCTACAACGCCGTCCAACTGCTCCATGTCTATCGTTGCCATATCCGTTCCTCCTTGTTAGCCGAATGTGATTGGATTGATGCAGAAATTCGTGTCCTCTGCCTCATACTCGTATTCATTGATGAAGTCAATCATCTTCTGTTCGCTTCTTCCGTCCTGTGAGACACCAGTCTTCTCACACCACAACTTGATAGCATCACCAAAGGTGGAGTAAGCACCCTCACAATCCTCAAAGAGTTCTCCGTATGCAGTGACGTAGCACTCTTCGGGGAAGAAGTCGTTCTCATCGTGCGTATAGAAGATGTCGCAACCTGGCTCAACCTCTCGCCAACTGATTGAAAGTTCATCGCCAAGTGCCTTGTTCACCTCCTCAAAGAACAAGTCGCATGAAGACCAAGCACTTTCGGTGTCAAAGGACAAGAGGGCATAATCGTCTTCCACGTTCTCCTCATACTCTGCCCAATAGATGTGTCCTCTCACCGAGATGCCTTTCTTCTCGTAGTCAATGCCATAGTGTTCTGCCAAGAGATACAGATACACATTATTACTGTTCACCTCCAACTCTTGGAGTGTGTTCCAAAGGTCTGCCACGGCTTTGCGTGAGCCTGTCACCTTGTACTGAGTGTCGCAAATGTTAGCCATAAGATAAAATTTTTATTTTCTTCCCTTATGTAGAACCAACTACCATCGGGATTGATTAAAGAATTATGTTGCCCCAAAAGGTGTTATGGCTCATCAATGCAAGGTTTTGCCGTCAAATACTACCTCTGCCACAATCAGAGCGTGGAGATTTCACGGACAAACCACAGGCACCGACCTTGCAGGATGAACGCCATGACAGGTACCTTTGCAACACAATTCTTATCAAAGCCCGATGGGGTGGTACATGGCAGACTGCATGGTACAGCAGTGTGAAGTGACGTTATAGGTGGAGATAAGGCTATAAGAGGTTTTTGCAGTCAAAGGAGAAAAGAGTCCACAAAGTGCAGTATCTACAGGACAAAAACACTTTAGTTTACCTTGGTTAGCTCTTATATATATGCTAACCTAAAGTAAACTGTATATATGTCCGTCTAAAACCCGAAAACCGTACGGGTCAGCTTACGTCAGAAACAGAAGTATAGAACCATAGAAGTGGTTCAAGAAGTCTTTCTTCCTTTGACTGCAAAATATTATCTTTGCACGAATCATAATTGCCCTGTAGGATTTAATATAATTTAACACTCTTTGTTGAATGCAAGGAAGAACAGCTTCAATATGCTGAATATCAGTAGTATAACATTGTGTTAACCCTTAATCTGTAGAAAAGGATGTTATCATACAAAGTAATGTCCATTTGTACTTTTTCTATATGGTTTTATACTTACATTTGCATATCATTTGTATCTTGATAACAGTAACTAACTGATTATCAATATACTTTATATTTGAGGAAGTCAAATGATTCCGATAAGGATACAGATAATAAACAATAAGCAAAAGCGTGCAGCTCAATGAGTTGCACGCTTTTTGCGTTTATGGAGTTCATGGTTGCTATGTGTTTTCTATGGGCTTTTTTATCTCTTATTTGCGACATGTTTGCGACAAGACAAAAAAGTAGATAATGTGGTACTTAATCACACTTATACATACTAATACATACTTAAAAGTAGATCACATGCCAACAATCGGATTTGAAATCAAACGGAAGTGTAAGGTCTGCGGCAAAGTGTTTGTCGCAAAAACACTTGACAGTCACTATTGTTCCCCTAAATGTGGTAAAGTGGCTTGGAAACGCAAAAAGGATGCAAAGGATAGAAACGCGAAGTTAGAAGCCATTGCTAAACAAGTATCAGACATCAGAGAGTACATTTCTGTAAAGGAAGCCGTCGCTATGTTCGGGGTGGAACGTAGCACTCTGTATCGCCTGATTAAATTGGGACGTATTCCAACTATCAATATGGGTACAAGGCTCACACGTATCAAACGCTCTGAAATGGAATGGCTTTTTCTAAACAGACCGGAAAGTATTGCGGAGAAAGAAAAGCCTGCTCCTAAAATATACAGCTTAGAGCCGGAGGATTGCTATACCATTACTGAGATTTGTGAGAAGTACCATATTAATGACAGTTCAGTATGGGCACATGTTAGAAAATACTCTATTCCCTCAAGACAAATAGGAAACTATGTGTATGTACCCAAGCAAGAAATTGATAATCTATATAAGTCAGAAGTAGAATGAAGAAAGCATTACCTAATACCAAAGTGACCGTCAAACTCAGAAGGTCGAATTATAAAGAAGAGTGGTATCTGATTATAGAATCATACCCAGTTTATAAGCGAGGTTCTAAACGGGCAAGCCGTGTGGTGGAATCCATTAACCGGACTATATCCACGCCTGTTTGGGACAAATCGTCCATTGCACGTATTTTGCCAGATGGAACATTCAACTATAAGCCTAAGCGTGATTTGAATGGGATTATCCAATGCCGTTCAACGATAGACCAAGAGGCTTGTATCTATGCTGACAATATCCGTAAGTTACGCCAACACGAATACGATAGTGCCATCCTTTACACTGATAAGGAAAACGAAATCGCTGCACAGAATGAGCGGAGCGAACAGGATTTTATCAAGTATTTCAATGGTATTATAAGCACACGTCATCCCAATAGTTCCGATTCGATTATAGTTAACTGGAGGCGTGTAGGCGAATTATTGAAAATGTATTCGCATGGGCAACCAATTCCATTCAAGGCGATTTCAGTTAAACTGCTTGAAGATATAAAGATGTTCCTTCTTCGTGCTCCAATGGGAGGGAATAAGAAAGGTACTATCTCACAAAATACGGCATCAACCTATTTCTCCATACTCAAAGCCGGACTGAAACAGGCATTTATTGATGAATATCTTACAGTTGATATAAGTGCAAAAGTAAAGGGAATAACAAACATTGAGAAACCCCGTGTTGCACTTACCATGAATGAGGTGCAAATGTTGGTTGATACCCCTTGCAAGGATGATGTTTTGAAACGTGCGTTCTTGTTCTCTATTCTCACAGGATTGCGCCATAGTGATATTCAATCTTTGAAATGGAAACAGATTCAACAAACAAATAAGGGAACATGGCAAGCGGTCGTTGTACAGCAAAAGACAAAAAGACCGGATTACAAGCCTGTCATCCAACAAGCACTTCAATTATGTGGCATACGTCCAAACGATGATGAAGCACTTGTTTTTGAAGGACTGACCGATGCCTCTTGGATTTCTCGTCCTCTGAAAGTCTGGATAGAAGCATCCGGTATCAAGAAGCACATCACCTTCCATTGTGGGCGACATAGCTACGCTTCGCTGTTGCTGGAAAATGGCGTTGACATATACACAATCAAGTCTTTGATGGGACATACAAACGTCAAAACTACGCAGATTTATACGCATCTTGTAAACGAACAAAAGGAGAAAGCCGCCAATACACTGTATATAGAAAATTTGGATTTATAGGTTGTGGTGGTTATATCCACCATTGAGCATCAACGACTTATGTAATACCAATCATATACTTACCACCATTTGCCCCTCATGAAGCATCGGCTTTTTGAGGGGTGTTTTGTAGCATTGAGACTTTCGGTGAGGAATGTGTTAGTCCCAATAATAGTTTATTTCCCTTTTATTATGTTTTCCAATAAATTCTCGTATTAATGAAACTTAAATCTGTCAGTGGTAAATGAGCGGTTGATTGGTGGCTTTCAAGCACCTATTTAGCACTCATAAACATCCCTATACTTTTGCGGCATCAACTTTAATACGAAGAAAATGGCTTATAAAGTAAATTCGTTGGAGGAAATGCCAAATGCGTTGTCCTACCTGATTGAGTCCGTAGAATCACTACAATCCAAAGTAAATGCCTTGCAACATAAGCAGGCAAGTGATTCACCCAAGTGGATGGATATAGATGAGCTATGCGCTTATCTGCCATCGCATCCAGCCAAGCAAACGGTTTATGGATGGGTATCAACTAAACAGATTCCCGTACATAAAATAAATAAGGCATTGGCTTTCTTGCAATCGGAAATAGATGACTGGTTGAAGAACAAATCGCATAAGACACAGAATGACTTGATGGAGGAAGCTAGACGATTTGTCGAATCCAAAAAGATTATCAGATGATGGGAACGACTGATTATTGTTTTTCATTCTTTCGCAAGCCTATCCAGAACATCGAACCGATAAGAGCTGTAGGTATTGTGGATGTGTACCGCTATATCACCGGGCATTATGCACAACCACAAACCGAAGCTCTACGTCTGATGTTAACTTCTCCTGAAGCCAAAAGGTACAAAACCACCCATTTTGACTATTGTACTTTCTCTGGATTATTCGGTAAGCGGAATGAGAAGGAACTGATAATGCACTCCGGATTGATGTGTCTGGACTTTGATCATGTGGAAGATATTATGGAACTAAAGCAAAAGTTACTCAACCATGAATATTTCGATACGGAACTGTTGTTTGTCAGTCCATCCGGTAATGGATTAAAATGGATCATACCTGTAGACTTGAAAGGCTGGGAACATTTCCGGTACTTTAAGGCTGTTGCCAACTGCATCAAAGCAACAGGCTTGCCGTTAGTAGATATGTCCGGAAGTGACGTTGCTCGTTCATGTTTTTTGCCACATGATCCACAAGCATATATTAACCCTAAATATAAAGATGATGTCGAAGAAAATATTTTTCGCCCAAGATTGGGAGAATGTCCCTTCTGAAATAAAGCAAACAGATATACCAAGTATCACTTCATTATATAATAAGGTAGAGGAAGATGTGGAACATGTTGTCTGGGAAATAGAGCAGCGTGCCATTGATATAGCACCCAATTATAAAGATTGGGTAGAATTGGGTTTTGCGCTTGTGGACGGATTGGGAGAAAACGGACGGGAGTATTATCACCGCATTAGTAGGTTTTATCTTCACTATCAAAGGGAAGAGACAGACAAACAATACACGCATTGTCTGCAATCCAAAGGACAAGGTATTACCATTCGTTCTTTCTTCCATCTGGCAAACCAAGCCGGAATCTCGCTGGCTCCATTCAGCAAAGAACATTTATCCATTTTTCCAAATATCCAAAATAGAAAAACGGGTAAATGGATAAAGTCAGAGGAAGAACTTCCAGCATTTCCTGAGTGTGTATTTGCGCATCTTCCCCCTTTCCTAAATGAGGTTGTTAACAATTCTATATCGCTGGATGACCGTGATACGATATTGATTGGAGCTATTGTGTGTTTGTCTGTCTGCTTTCACAATGTTTGCGGAGTTTACGATGAACGAATCGTTTATCCGAATCTTTATCTGTTTGTTGTTGCAGATGCCGGTATGGGGAAAGGTGCGTTGACTTTGTGCCGGGAACTTGTAGCCCCTATCAATCGTAATTTGCATGAACTTTCCAAACGATTGGAGCAGGAGTATAAGGAAGCAATAAACGCTTACATCAAAGGCAAGAAAGATGGTGGAATGACCATGCCAGCTGAACCGCCCATGCGAATGCTTGTCATTCCTGCCAATAGTAGTGCAAGTTCTTTCTTGAAGATATTGGGAGATAATGACGGTATCGGACTACTATTTGAATCGGAAGGTGACACATTAAGCCAGACTTTGAAGTCGGACTATGGTAATTATTCTGATGTATTGCGAAAAGCATTCCACCATGAGTTAGTCAGTTTAAGCCGCCGCAAGGACAGGGAATATTGCGAAGTCAGCAATCCAAGAGTGTCAGTCGCTTTGGCAGGAACTCCCGAACAAGTAAGAAAATTGATACCTGATGCAGAAAACGGTCTGATGAGCCGTTTTTGTTTCTATATCATTCGCTTCAAGAGAGGTATAAGAAACGTGTTTGCCACAAATGATATTTCCCAATCCAAGAATGCCATGTTCAAACTATTGGGGGATAAATTCTGCCATTTACATGAAGAATTTGTTAGGCAAGGTAATTATTCCTTTTCTCTTCCCTCTGATTTGCAGGAACATTTTATAGAATATCTCAGTCGGGTGAATGATGAATGTTGTGACGAAGTAGATAACAAAATGCAGGGTGTAGTCCGTCGGATGGGGCTGATTGCCTATCGTATAATGATGGTGTTGACTGCTGTCCGGCATTTGGAGAATATGCCTCACGAATCATATTCCTCTGACGAGACTATACAATTAATTTGCCATAAATATGACTATTCCATAGCCATGAGTATCTGTGAAACCTTGCTTTGCCATGCAGTGTTCATCTATCGAAACTTGTCAGGAAATCAGCCCAAACGTTTACAATCCCTTTCACAAGAAACGGGCATTTACGCACGAAGGAATACCCTTTATAATATGTTGCCCGAAACATTTACCAAAAAAGATTATGATGCAACTGTTTTAGCTTTAGGTGAGAATGGAAGTACGGCAAACAAATGGATAGAAGCCTTTATCAAAGATGGCAAACTAAGCCGAATAGAACAAGGTAAATATAGGAAGATTTTTTGAGTGGCAAGTTTGTGTTTTAGTGTCACTAAAACCTAGGCGGCAAGCGGATAGAACTGCCACTCTCAAAAAATCAATTTATGCACATCAAAGTTTAGATAAGTATGAAGAAAAAGAAACTTGGTGGTCGCCCAAAGTTAGCGAATTACCAGAAACGCACGAAATGTTTCCGGGTAATGTTTACCGAGAACGACTATATCTATATCCAATCCAAAGCCCAACAGGCTGGACTGTCTGTCAATGAATTTTGCCATCAGGCTGCAATGGGCTGTGAAGTTGGTCAGCGTATCAGTCCGGAAATGGTATCGGCAATCCGTGACCTTTCCGGTATAGCCAATAATGTCAACCAGATTGCCCATCAGATGCACATCTATGGTTTGGAAGCAGTGAAACAACAATGTTTTTCTATTATATCAGAAGTCAGTAGAATTATCACCCAAGTAAAGAATAACAATCATGATAGCGAAGATTAAAACAAGAGCCGATTTTGGAGGGATAGTAAATTACGCCAATGATCAAAAGAACAAGAAAAAGAGTGCCATACTTTTAGCATACGAAGGTGTCTGTGCCATCAGCAATAAGACCATAGCCGATTCTTTTCAGATACAAGCTTCTATGCGTCCGAAAGTAAAAAGTTCGGTGAAACACGTATCACTTGCTTTCTCTCCGCAAGATACCATCCGTTTTTCCGATGATGAAAAAGGAGATACACTTATGGTGGAGATTGCCAAGAAATGGATGGAGCAGATGGGGATTAGCAATACCCAATATATCATAGCCAGGCATCATGATACGGAACATCCACATTGCCATATAGTGTTCAATCGGATAGATAATGACGGTAATCTCATTTCTGATAGCAACGAACGGATACGAAATGCAAAAGTCTGTCGAGCTTTAACCAAAGAATATAAACTTTACTTTGCCCCTAAAAACAGCAAAGCCAGAAATAAGAGCCGTTTACGTCCTCATCAATTACGGAAGTATAATCTACGTTCTGCAGCTCTTGATGCACTGGCTGTATCTCGCTCATGGAATGATTTTCTTGGCATTCTCAAAGGTCAGGGCATAGATATGCGTTTTAATCATGTTGAGAACTCTGATAAAATTCGTGGTATATCCTTTTGTATGGATGAATTTAGCATTGCAGGTTCTAAACTTGACTGTGATTTGAGTTTTAACAGCCTTTGCGTTACGTTGGGCAATGTAACTACAGAATTGATTATTCAACCCCATCAGGCCATAACTTCCAGTGGAGGTGGAGGAACAAGCAATGAACAAGGATGGCGAGACGATAAAAACAAGGATAGCCAAAGAAACGAACCTTTCTATAAACCCTCAAAACGTAGAAGATAATGAAAGAAGATGTAGTAGCTGCGAATCTTGCAAATTTGCGTCAAAGTATCAGTGAGCTAAAAGAATGTATTGAAAAACAGAATGCCACTGTTTCTAAATCGGAACAATCTGTAAAAGTGGACTTTGACGAAAAGACCATTTATAATGGAGTCGCTAAAGGTTTCTGCACTTGTTGGAATGAAGCCTTGTCTGTGGTAAAGAAACATATTTGGAAACAACAGCCGAACACTTTACCATTTTCACTATGGTTCCCGAAACTCATTGAATTATTCAAGCAGAAGTCCAAACTTCTTGAATATCTTTATCGGCACGTTTGCGATTACAATCTCAATCGTATGACTATTGAAGCAAATACGGATTGCATATTAAAACGGCAGGATGAGATACTTGCAAAAATCAATGAATTGAAAAATCCAGTAACCATTATTCCACCCAATATTAATGGGATGTTTATACGTGGGCATCATATAAAACTCCAGTATGTTGTGGTCTTTATTGTCGCTATTGTTACATGGGCTATTACTGCTTCTGTTAGCAGTATGAAGTATAAGGAAGAAAGCTTTGCGTATTATTCGATGTATCGGGCTGTAAAGGAACAATCTGAACTTATATTAAAAAAATGGAGAAACTCAAAATAAAGAAATAGAATTTGTTGCATATAAAAAATACTGCTTATTAAGGATTTATTCTTTTATATTCTTATAGAATATGGCTAAAAGGATTTTTCTTGTTATTATGGGATATTCTATAAAGTATAAATAATAAAAAATAAAATTATGATTTACGGATACATTAGAGTAAGCAGCGATAAGCAGACAGTAGAGAATCAGCGTTTTGAAATTAATAATTTCTGTGAACGTTATAAACTTGTAATTGATGGTTGGATTGAGGAAACCATTAGTGGTATGAAATCATACAATAAACGTGAATTGGGTAGGCTTTTACTACAGATTCAGAAAGATGATCTCATTATCTGTGCAGAATTATCACGATTGGGAAGAAATCTATTCATGATTATGGAGATATTAAATATTTGTATGACCAAAGAATGTCGTGTGTGGACTATAAAAGACAACTATCGTCTTGGTGATGATATCCAAAGTAAGGTTCTTGCCTTTGCTTTTGGACTATCTGCTGAGATTGAACGTAATCTTATTAGCCAGCGCACGAAGGAGGCTTTGGCAAGAAAAAAAGCTGAAGGTGTGACATTGGGACGACCAAAGGGAAGAAAAAGTTCTGTAGAAAAATATAAACTTCATGGAAAAGAAAATCTTATTCATGAACTTTTAAAGGCAAAAGTTTCTAAGCGTAAAATTTCTAAATTATGTAAAGTTGATAGAAATACGCTTGACCGTTTTATAAAACAGTTTTTGACGGAATGAAACAGAGCGTTTTCGTGCAGCAACAAGGCGTGGAGTGCGACTTTACAGGCTCTACCCCGTGGGTGATATTGTCTCCCATTGAACAGAGTATCAAACAGAAGATTGAAGCGGTTGGAACTCCACTTAAAGATTGGGATATAAATATCTATCGAGGTGTGCTTACTGGTTATAATGATGCTTTTATCATTGATACGGAAAAACGTGAAGCGATATTGGCGAATTGCCAGACGGAAGAAGAACGCAAAAGAACGGCTGAACTTATACGACCGATTTTGCGTGGCAGAGATATTAGGAGATACGGGTATAAATGGGCTGAATTATGGATTATCAACATTCATAATGGTATAAAAGGTAAATTACCTCGCATCAAAATCGAAGATTATCCTGCCATAAAAGCTCATTTAGATTTATATTGGGATAAAATATCGAAAAGAACAGACAAAGGAGATACGCCATATAACCTTCGTAACTGTGCTTATATGGAGGATTTTAATAAGCCAAAAATTGTCTATCCCAACATGACAAAATATATGCCGTTCGTATATGATGACAATGCTTATTGTACAAATCAAAAGTGTTTCATTATAACAGGTCAAGCTATAGCATATCTTACAGCATTCTTCAATTCTTCTTTGTTCAAGTTCTGCTTCCGTGATTCATTTCCAGAACTACAAGGTGGAACTCGTGAAATGAGCAAAATTTTTTTTGACAAAATTCCAGTAATGCAGGTGACAGACGAAATGAATGCACGATTCAGGTCTGCTGTTAATGATATTCAGAATGTATATAGCAAGTCGAAAGCCATGGCAATAGATTCCATGATTTTCGACTTATATAATCTATCAGAGAAAGAACGACAAGTTATTGGCTTTGTTGAGATTGAGTAACAAAATCAGTGATGTAGTTGATTTCAGCAGGAGATAAATCGTATAGTTTGAAAGCTAAACGGTTTATTTCCTTTTCTGTTTCTTCCGAGCGATGTTCCAAGACCTCTTCCAGTAAATTTTCAAACAAGCATTCCATATCTTTATTCATCGGTATCAAAATAGGTTCAATGGCTTGTACGCTTACAAGCAAGTCTCCAGTACCAGTCTTGGGAGAATCTTTGAACATATAATGCCCCATAAGAGAATTTAATATGCAGCACAAATAAGCCATGTGTTGCCCTGTGGCAAAGCAGGTACTATCAAGACCCAAATTACCCGTAGTGTCATACGAGAAGCGAAGTATTGACCCTATACGCTTCCATATTATTTTTGGCCGCATAAAATCCTCCCAATAGCTGATGCTGTCTTGTGTTTCAAACCACTTATTGTGAGTCTTCTTGCGAGCCTTGATTTTTTCGCCGTTGATAGAATAGGTCTTGCCTGTCTGCTCCAGTCTTTCTTTGCCAAATGAAAGAAGATGTCGCTTTACGGCAGGGTACAGCTCTATGTCGTAGTGACGTGATGGAAATGTGGCTATGAGGTACTTGTCAGCCCACTCATATTCATACCTCCTAATATCTCTGCCACGCAAAATCGGTCGTATAAGTTCAGCCGTTCTTTTGCGTTCTTCTTCCGTCTGGCAATTCGCCAATATCGCTTCACGTTTTTCCGTATCAATGATAAAAGCTTCATTATAACCTGTCTTTATTCCATAGTTGATTTGAATATCCCAATCCTTCAAAGGTGTTCCTACGGCTTCTATCTTCCGCTTGATGCTTTGCTCGATAGGAGATAGGATAACCCATGAATCGGAAGAAGAAAAATCACACACCGCTCCGCTATGCTGCACGAAAACGCTCAAATTCTTAACGCCATCTTTATTTTGTTTATTGGTGACAGCGCATAAAGTTTTATGCTCGTTATCTTCTTTAGAAAAGAGTAAGATGTTTGTATCAACTGTAGCACTCTCAAATATTTTCACGCCTGCGAAGTCTATAAGCAATTGGGGATTTGTATTCTTAGCAAAGAATCCACGTGTTTTTTCTCCGTATCCGGCACGCATCCATTTGTTGGACGTGATATAACAAAGATGACCTTTGGGTTTCAGTAATTGCCATCCACGTTCGTAGAAAAGGCAATATATGTCTCCCGTTTTTGCGAATGTTTTATAGTCACATGGTTCATAGAGTTTAGCCAATTCACCACCATTATTTTGTAACTGGATGTATGGAGGGTTACCTATTACTATATCGAAGCCATCGCTGACTCCAAACATCCAAGCAGGATCGAAGAACTCTGCTACTGTATTTTGGTCATAAGGATTCCATGCTGCCAATTGTATAGCATCTTCAGGGGCAAAGTCTTTGTCATCCGCCAGTAATCTAGCTAATTTTTCACGTAATACCTTGTCCTTTTCTCGTAAGGTACTTTTGCGGTTAGCAGTTTTTGCAGAAAAATGTTCATGACGGACTTCTATCAATTTCTGTTTTGTTGGCTCAATATCCGGATTCTCAAATAAACAGTGTGAAGCTTGCTTCTTTTTAGCAATCAAAGAATTGGCAGCGACAAACTTTGTTTCGAGGTTTGGTAATGTCGGTATGCCAAAGTTTGGTTTAGAAGCATCTTTTTCACAATCGCAAATCAGTGAGATAAAAAAGCGTAGTTTTGTTATTTGGGCTGCGATACTCTGAATGTCGCTGCCATAGATGCAATTTTCTATGATTGCCAATTTCAAGTCATACACTTTCTCATTTGGAGAAATACGACAGAGCACATCTATCATGCGATTAAGCAATCCCATCGGGAATGCTCCAGAACCACAAGCCGGGTCAAGTATTTTGATAGCCTTTAATCTTTTAGCGACACGCTGATATTCTTCTGGTTTTTCTCTGTCAAGGGTGAAATCTGGATTGAATAAGGAACGTACAAATTGAGTATCTCCTAAATAGGCAATGAGACTTTCGTCTACCATGTAATTGACTATTTCACGGGGCGTATAGAACGAACCACTTTGATTTCGCGCTGTTTCCTTTGTTTCGGGGTTGTATGCGCCTAATAGATTCTCAAATACTTTACCCAACAATTCTGGGTCAAGGGCTACCTGCTGTTCTTCGGGTGAATTTTCCTCTATTGTAAAGTTGTAGCGGCTGAGGATTGAAATCAGTCCTTTCTCTGAATCGAAGAACAGATTGTTAGGGATAATGGCACGATTGCGATAGCGCCCATCAGCAAAACGTTTGTCGTTGCGACTGAAGCCATCATAATTGTAGGCCTGTTCAACACCGTCAATCGTCTTGGTCTTATCAAGGCATTCAAAGAGTCCACCATTAAGGAAGGGGACTTCTGAGAATAAGGTAACGACATCATTCTCGCTGATGTTAAACATTTCGGCATAGCGATAGAGGGTTTTGATATCTTTCTTTATATTGGTAGCGAACTTGCGTTTGTTTCCTTGTTCATCTTCAATAGCACGGTTAAGTGTTGCAAAGAACAAGTTCTGGAGAATTGCATTGTAATAGTTTCCAACAGTCTGACTATATGGGTCAAACTCTTTTAGGATAGTCTGCAAATAATCAATATCGAATATCCGTTGTGGTACCAAGTCCTTCTGCTTGATGAACCATACGAACATAATACGGGTAATAAGTCGAATTACTTTTGTTTCTAAATCCTCACGGTCATCATCTTCAGTTCCCGTATTATTGGGAAAAGAAACATTAGATGATGGTTCTATAGCCCATTGATACCATTCGAATAAATCCTTGTAGAACTGCTTTGTGAGTGTCTCGACAGAAAATGCATTCGTTATGTCACTGAGTGTCTGTTTGCTATTTTTCAATGTGCCAAACTGTTCTATGGCAGTACGGCATCCACGACCTTCGCCAAGCAAATATGTATAGCGTTTTGTATTAGTTGACATCTTTTCATATTCGCCTTGTTTGTTAAACCCCCAAGTTTCACTTACGTATGAGAATCTAAGAATGCTTTCATCCTTACGATAACAGAACATAAATGCTCCAGCATACCCCATATTACGCCAATCTGTAGTGAGCATATCACGAATGCCACGACGGTTACGCTCAATGTCAACTTTGTCACTCAATTCCACTTCGTATATGGCTATAGATTCTCCATCTACAAGAGATATTTTGCCAAGATTCAATGCTTCTTTAGCTAAGCGGCTACTTACGTGGACCGCAGAAGGAGTGTTCCAAAAACTAATTTTGTTTCGGAATATATCATAAAGCAATTTTTGCCAAGCCTCACGATTATATTTAGATTCGATGACTTCTTTGTAGTTCATATTGCTATTTTTAGAGTTTATTGAATGATTCTGATAAAATAATTTCTGCATTAGTCTCTTGCTCATTAAGCAGAGATTCTTGTGCCGTATAATATGGTGCATACTTTTTTGCCATATCAATGATTTCTGCAAGTGCTTCATCATGTGTCATTCTGGCTTTACCTCCTACGCGACGCAAGTTTTTCTGTATGCGTTGTAAGCGTTTAGCTATGTAGGTGATGACACCTCTTTCCGCTAATGTTTTGAGCTGAACTACTTTTATGTATAGTTCATTATCGTCTATTTCACGAATGAAATTATTTAACAAATTTACAGCGGTACTAACTTGCACTCCAACAGAACCTTGTTCCTCATGGGTAGTTTCTTGAGAACGTGCTTCTTCATCCTGCATCATGCGAAATTTTCGTAAAGCCATATTAATATGCTTATGGTGTTGCTCTATACGCTCTGCGGATTGTTCTTCTTTGGGAGCTTTGAAATATTTTAGAGCATCAAGCACAGAAAGTTCTTCTGCTGTTTCTGAGACCAAAAAGAATACCTTACGGAAATTCGTTTTCAGGAATACAAGAGTGTCATTTGCAAGTGTTACTCCATCTACTTTTTTCATTTCACGACCAGTACGGCTACGCAATGAGAGTTTTGCTATGCGATTATATTCTCTACGGTTGTTTTGATAGAGTGCACGGAGTTCCTCGTAATATGGCAATTCTTGATTACATTCTTCCTTTTGTTTCTTCATGCCTTCATCAAAGAGTTTACTTAAGTCGCGGTCAAGAATTTCTTCTTGTGAGTAAATTTGGTTGTCTTCACCGAAGGTGGAATGAAAGGTTTGAATCTTACTTAATGCGATTTGATTTAGATTGATTTCACGGTTTCCTTCACGGGATGGATAGAAAACGTAATTGTATATATGTTTGGATGAAGAACCGATACGATTGACGCGACCAATACGTTGCATCAGTCGGGTGCTATTCCAAGGAGTGTCATAATTTACAATCACATTTGCTCGATGCAAGTTTACACCTTCAGCAAGCACATCTGTGGTGAGGATGATATTGTAGTCATTGAGTTTTGTCTTATAGTTAGCATCAAAATTCTCACGGATAGTTTTGAACTGCTTACTACGATTATCAGCGGAGATTACCAATACGTCTTTACGATTAATACGGCGTGCCAAATACTCTACTGTGTCAACTGATTCTGAAAATACAACTAGTTTCTGTTCAGGATTGCGTTCCGATTTGAACAACTTATGCTTAAGCAGCTCATTGAACTTTGTGAACTTGGAATCATCTTCGTCTTTTATATCTGCCCATTCTGAACATAACATTTCAAGTGTATTCTGATCTCCTCTAAGCATTTCTATAAATTCAGGCTTAAAATCATCAGCTGTGAATACTGCATTTTTGGGATTATCTTCCGCTTTGGCATTTAGTTTCTCCTCAATTTCTTCATCACTCAACCCTGATTCTAATAGCATATTGATATCAAGATCCGGAGCAATGAATACTTTGTTGCGGTCAAACATATCTATCATATTTTGGTTTGCTTGACGGAAATTGTCTAATGAAACTTGGAAAGCATAAAAACTGCTTTCTAGCCGCTTCACCAATCCGTTTTTACGGATTCCAGCTAAGCTGCGGCTTATTAATTCCGCGTTATCATACAGTCCTTGTGCCGCTTCAGGCTTCAAGTAGGCTATAGCTTGATAACGAGCGTACGTCAAGTTCTTTTCAAGAGTAAGCATAGCATGTTCAAACAAATCAGCGAGATGCTCATTAAGCTCATATCGACTTTCTATAGGACGCTCTACTTTTGGAAAGCCATTCACATCCTTATTATATCGAGGCACGTTCTCGATGTCAGTACGTGTACGCCGAACCGTCAATGGCTTGATAACGCGGTCTCGAACTCGTTCTGCTAATTTCTTGAATCGACTTATGTCGAAATTTGGCTCTCTTTTTAGCTGTTTAAATTCTTTAATAAGAGGTGAAAAGAATGCCGTTAAATTTGATACACCATCAATCGTACATCGGCGTGGATCTTGGAATAATTGGATTTCTGTGTATATATCTGCAGGTGTATTATTCATAGGTGTTGCTGAAATAAGCATTACCTTTTTCTTAAAGCCGGGAATATTTCCATTTTCTATACGGGGCATTTTGCATATTTCCTGCAATTGCTCAAAGGCAGAGGTTGTATGCGAGCGGAATTTATGTGCTTCATCAACCAAAATAAGGTCAAATTCATCAGCATTCCAGTAGTTATAATTGTCTTCATCGAGAATCTTAGACAAACTGCCATTGGAAATAAAATTAACAAACTTGTCAATGCCAAAATCTTTAAATGTTGCTTTCCAGTTGTGTTCTACGGCAGGTGGATAGACGACGAGAATTTTTGTTTTGTCACGCCCATTCTCGATTAAGAATTTCTTAGCTATCATTGTAGCAATTACAGTCTTGCCAAGACCTACAACATCAGCAAGAAAAAAGCCATCGTAACGCAGTAGCTTTTGATAACCTTCTTCCACAGCATCCATTTGGTAATCATATTTCTTATACCCTTCCGGCATATCAAATGGATTGTTATCGTCTGTTGCCATGACTCTATCCGAAAAATACTCCATGAGCATTTTAATATAAAGGTCATAAGGTGAAGCATCACCTTTGAGGTATGTATGATCTATTGATGTTTTTACATCATCAGCCGTAATTTCGCATCCTTCGGCTTCTTTCCATAATAATTCAAATTCTTCTTTGGCAAATTTTACATCATCATATCTATCCATTTTTACATTAAACTCATACTGACGTTCCTCCGTGATGCCTAGTCCGTTTCCAGTAAGATTACTGGAACCAGTTATAGCCATTCCTTGGGTGTATTGATTAAAATCGTTTGGATAAAGTACGTATATTTTGGCATGTATTTTTTTTGAAGGATGCGCTCTTAGTTCCAATTTACCATCAATAAGGTCTTTCACCATTTGGAACATTCCATTTTCGACCTCTTTGCTATAATGCGAATGCTCTATATCTCGGCGAATTTCACGTAGACACTCTTCTTTTACTTCTTCTTCTGCTCCAAAAAATATCTTTCCTTGCCTTGTTGCTTGTGCAATGTATTTATCTACATTTATTCCTATTAAGACCCTAACCTTATTTATGTTGTCTAGGAAAGGACGTAAAGAAAAATATCCTGATGCTCTGAGAAAACCGACAACTGCATCAAGATTACAAATATGAGGATTATGGTGTAGTATGCCCTCAAATTCTTTTATGAGGGTATTGTTGTCTCTATTCGTGAAAAAGTTAGAATGAGTATATTTTTTAACATTATCCATGTTTTTGATAATTTAGATATTTATTTCTGAGTGTTTTCTTTTTCCCTTCTTTCTTTTACCTTTTCCAATCCCGGCATCTTTTTAGCCAATGCACTTTCTCCTGCTGGAAAATAGAGAGGAAAAACTTTATATAAGAAACCCACAACTTCACTACGACTTTTATCCATATTGTAAAAAGCAGAGCAGACAAAGTACATTAGTTCTTGCTGACTACATGTTTCTTTGGGCTGTATGCTTATTGAGGGAGCAACTATCAAGTCATGTTCAGCAAATGATAGAGCACTGGCAAGAATAGCTTCCTGTTCTTTTTCGGTAAACATCTTTATTTTCCCAGCTAACCATTCAAGCTCTCTTTGCTGAAGTGCTTGTTGTTTTTCGTTTTGATGCTCCAATAGGATTGCTACATTTTCTTGTTGCTTTTCTGTCAAGGCGTTTTCTAATGCTTGGTTCTTTCGTTTAAGAACATTGAACTTCAGTAAAGCGGCAATATACATACAGAAATATCCTACTGCAATATCGAATATTAGGACAAGCAGATAATTGTTACTTGAGTTTTGTATGCCACCAGCCATATATTCACTAATAGGGATAACAGCTAATAACATGATGATGGCTATTGCATAAAGTACTTTGTATCGCGTTTTATGGTTTACCTGTGGCAAAGAGGCAAACAAAAAGGCGATAATCAAAACGGCAATTATTACACTGAATGGTATGAAAGATGTCTCCATAGTTTTATTGCTCAGTTTGAGGGTTAACAATAATGCGCCAATAGCCACCATGATCTGCTCCTTCACGAGACAAAATTCCCATAGAACGAAGCTTTGAAATATGTTTTTCTACGGCTCGGGAGCTTATTCCTATTTTATAGGCCATTGCTTCTGCAGACATTGATGGGTCGGAAATGACGAAATCAATAATCTTTTGTGTGGTTTTCCCAATGCTTTTAGATTTGTTTTTCGAATCTCCGAACTTTTTCTCCGAACCTTTTGGGATTATCTCCGAACCTTTCTCCGAACTTTCTTGCGTATTACCAAAGGTTTTCACCGAACTTTTGCTGTTTCCACCGAACTTTTCCACCGAACTTTCTTCGTTTTCAGGGTACTTTTCGAGGGTACTGTTTACCCTGTTAGCCACTTCCTCAACAGGTATTCTTCCATTGTCACCCCAGTTCAGATTATAGAATGTGGTGTAGAAAGAAGTCGCTTCCGTTTGATATTGTGGTTCTTTGCCTTGTAGGAAATTGGGTAGCTTCTCTGTAAGCTCTCGCATTTTGCGTAAGCCGGAACCACGTTTCTCCATATAGTCCAATTGTGTGAACATATCTGCAATGACAGGGTTGCGGCGCATGGACGGCACTTTGTATATGTCACGGTCTTGAATCTGTGTGCCGTCAAGCATGGCACCAGGTGATACTAGTTCTACTCGGTCATCGTAAATGTCAATATGTACTTCACCGCCCATCATGGTGTAATCTCGATGGATAAGGTGGTTTACCAATCCTTCGAAGATGGCGCGGTCGGAATAGTCGGGGAGGTTAAGGCGATAGTTTGGCATCTTCACCCAGCCACTCATGGTATAGTTTTTGATGAAATCCATACCATATTTTAAGAGCAGCACAAGGTTAGCCCGATGTTCCACGGAACTGATGGCATCATCCTTATATAGTCCAGTCCAACGGGTGCAGAAAATACGCGATTGAAATACCGTGCAATTATCCACAAACAGCAATCCTGCATTGGTCAGTTTGTCGTCAGGAGTTACTAGTCCGAATGATTCCAGATACTTGTCGTTCCATTCTTGATGGGTTTGCTCACGGAAGGTATTGGCAAGGATGATGAAAGAATGTTTGCTGGCATCCACTTGGGTAGGAAGAGAATCCCATGTCATGTGCGTACCTTTCAATACCAATGAAAGAAGTTGTTGCGAATTACACTCCACACTTTCATTGCCAATTCGTATATATGCGGTACGTGTTCCATCCTGATAGTAATAATAAGGTGTAAGCGTTCCTGTCTTTACTTTCACTTCAAGCAGGGTATGCCCTTCGTGTTCTATCGGAATAAGTTGAACTTCCGGCACAGGGTCAAGTCGTGCCTTTATCATTTCACTGATAAAATCAGCATCGGCTTGTGGATTCTCCAACCCTACAATTACGCCGTCATCATTCACTCCATAAAACAAACTGCCACCGTCCGTATTGGCAAAAGCCGACACGGATTTAAGCCACGACTTCACTTTCTTACGCTCCAGCATTTCCTTGAAATCGTAAGCTGAGCATTCTGTTATCAATGTATTGTTATGTATCTGCATTATTCGTATAATATTTAATTCTTATCACAAAGGTAGTGATAATATGATAAATTCAAGTGTTTTAACTTACAAAGAAAGTCTCAAGTCTGCTAAGAGAACAGCCGTTTCCGTTTCATCTTTCGGTGCATCTTTGGGCTTCCATGCCACAACAAACCGTACAGATGCAGATTGCACCTTATAACCTCTTTGTTCCCATTCAGATAACGTGCCCTGCATTCTTGATGATAATTTTGCTATAGGTTTATCGGTCGATGAACTATACAAGAAGAAATCATTGTAAATTAAAGAATCTCCTCCTCTTAGTGCTAAAACCTCTTGTTTCCGTTCTTTGAAGAATCCCAAATTGACATCTTTGTGAGAGAGTTGCAGTACAATTTCTTCAGGCATGTCATATTGTCGCTGATCCATAAGATAGCGGTCTGCACTCAAATGATTGAAACAATCACTGTTTGTATGTATGAACAGCCTGTTTTTCGCACGGGTTATTCCTACGTAATATCGACGCATCAGATGGGCATCCTTTACATAATTGTCGGATATGAGCATATACACATCGTCAAACTCTCTGCCTTTGGCCTTGTGAATAGTTGATACCACAACGTCGGCTCTTGATGTGTCGCAAAAGTCTTCCACTGACGACTCAAATACAAACTCCTTGAAGTCACTGAAATATTTTGTTTTGTTGGTTTGTTCAAACAGTTCCACACACCGCTTCACATACATCAAGCTTAGACTCCTGTCATAAGTAGAGAAGGTGTTATGCTTGGCTTCTTCCCACAGCTCTTCCGTGATTAACGGTGTTTTTATCCGCTTGTTTATATACCTCAGGAAATATCTCATTTCGGCCATATTCCAAAAACGTAGGCCGTCCATTGATTGTATCAGTTTACTGTTTATGCCATGTTTCCGCAAAAGAGCCATCAGGATAACGGCCTCTTCATTTGTTTGGGTCAGTACACAAGAAGTTCCTTTATCCCTATGTTGAAGCAAGTTTTCGACGAGCGGCTGATACATATATTCCGATTGATAGCGTATCACTTCAACCCAACCCTTTTCTTTTCTCATGGAGATAATTGGTGTACTTTTTATCCTTTTATGTATATTTTTCAAGAATCCGTTGGCAAAATCCACCGGCTGGCGCGCACTGCGGTAATTTTCGGTCATTTCGACAAACGTGCTTCCGCTTTCTTGTGCCAGTCGGTACATATAACCGGAATCGGAACCGCGGAATTCATAGATGTTCTGGTCATCGTCTCCCACTGCTATCACACGCATCTCCTCATAATTAGCTATTAAAGCCTTTACAAGCGCATGCTCTTCAGCTCCCATATCCTGAGCCTCATCTATAACCAATACTGTCTTACCGATTTTGTTTGGTTCTACTTCTCCTTGGCATATCATCTCGGCTGCCTTTGAAACGACATTCTTTGAATCCTCAAGATTTCCTATCCGTCCCAGGAGGTCGAAGCAATAAGAGTGGAAGGTTTTTATTTCGACAAAGTGGGCGGCGTTGCCTATCAACTCCATGAGCCTTTGTTTGAATTCCGTAGCGGCTGCCCTTGAAAAGGTCAGCATCAGGAGCTGTTCGTGTTTCACATCTTCAAGTAGCAGAAGTGAGGCCAGTTTGTGGACCAATACACGTGTCTTTCCACTACCTGGGCCGGCTGCAACCACAATGCAACGTGAAACTTTATCTGAGATAATATCCAATTGCCGTTTGGATAACTGTCCGAATAATTGTTTGTACTTATGTGGTGTCAAGTTACGTTGTATCTCGTTTGCTCTGTCTCCTTTGAAATATTTTATGACAAACTTTCTGTAGTCCATTTGGAAATAGTCCTGAACATATTGCAAGGCCGCATGATAATCTTTTACCATCAGATTGGCATATTCGCCTACAATATGCACTTGCTGGATTTTCAACTTGTAGAATTCGTTGAGCATCCGATAGTCGTCTTGCTTGTATCTCGACTTGTTGTCCTTTATTCTTTGGATATTCATGGCATTATAAAGTACCAAAAATCCGCCTTCAAGTTTTAGTGAACCGATTTTCGACAAATACAGAAGTGCTTCTTCCACGTCTTCTAATTGAATGTCATCAAGTCTGCTGAAAAGGGATTGAGTGCTTGACTTTATTCGGTTCAGAAGTTCTACCACGGAGAACTGGATGGCTTTACCGGGCATGTTTTCCTTTTCTGCATAAGAAGCTGATTGATATAGCCATTCCACGGCAAAACGGCTTATCTCCAATCGCTTCTCAAAGCGTCTCATAGTAGACTCGAAGTCTGCCTGGCGACTTATTTCCATATTGCGGACCGCATCTTCTTTCTTACGGGTGTACCCCTTGATGGTGAGGAAATAGAGCAGCGTCCGGATATCTTTTTCTTTGGATGTGCTGATTCCGTCGTTCACGGCATTTTCATTCAGTTGCTTGCATGATATTCGTAAAGTTCCGTCGGGAATATGATTAAGGATGTATTGTTCAAGTTTTGCAAAGCGTTCGAGGAGGATTTGTGACTTTCGTTCCGAATCACCTGCATCCTGCAAATAGGCAGATATATCTTTACTGTCTGCCAATATACCTTCCTGTCGCATGCGCTCCACTACAGATATAACATCTCTTTTGCTTAGTCCCAAAATGTCTGCCAGATAATCGATTCGTGATTCTGCTTCCGAATCCTGAGCCTTGGCGATATGTTTTTGAGAAATCAATGACTTGATGATACGGACTGCCTTTTCTATTTCATCGCTGCCAAAAAGTAGTGATGCTGCTATGCGTTCTCTTGCTTCGTCCATATTCTTTACCGTTATTCCCGTGGCATATACATGAGGTACATTGTTTCCTCTTACCAAGTATCCGCTTTGTTCCAAAGCTGCTAATGCTGTCCGTACACGGGTCTCAATGTCAGATACCGAATCATCCCATCCTGCTTGCCGGGCAATTTCCAACGCAGAACAGTTGACTTTCATACGGTGTTTGGTAAGGTCTTTGACGGCTTTCCATACCTGTTGTATTTCACTAATGCTAAGTTTCGTTTGGTTTAGCAATATAAAATGCTTGTCCAAATCATTGTCACTGTAAAGCACATAACAACGTGCGCTAAGACCAGGATCACGACCTGCCCTGCCAGCTTCCTGTACATAATTCTCCAGCGAATCGGAAATATCATAATGCACTACAAGACCGACATCTTTCTTATCGACTCCCATACCAAATGCAGACGTGGCCACGATGATGTGTGCCTGATCGTTCATAAAAGCATCTTGGTTGGCAATTTTTTCATCGGCTTCCATTTTCCCATTGAAAGGGAGTGCCTTGTAACCGTCACGAGTCAGTTTTGCAGCCAGTTCCTTTGTCCGTTTGGTGCGTGACACGTAAACAATTGCCGGACAATCGGCTTCTGCTACAAGTTCTCTCAATTTTAAATATTTGTCATTGTCATTCTCTACATGTATGACGGAATAGTGTAGATTTGTTCTTGAGGCTGTTGATGCGAATAATTCCAAGTTCAAATCCAAAGTCTGCTTGAAATAGTCACAGATGTCTTGGATTACTTTCTGTTTTGCCGTGGCCGTGAAACAGGATACAGGTATCGGGGTTTTGCATTTTTTCTTTTGCTGGTATTTCTGGATGAATTTGCCAATGTAGAGGTAGTCAACTCTGAAATCCTGCCCCCATGAAGAAAAGCAGTGCGCTTCGTCTATCACAAACCTTACAACGTGGCGCGCCATCAATATTTTCTCGATTGTTTTTGAACGGAGCATTTCGGGAGAGATATACAACAACGAGGCTTCTCCGTCTTGTACTCTTTGTATTGACAGCGATCTTGTGATGGGGTCTAACATCCCATTTATGGTTACGGCATCCGTGATGCCTCTGTCGGCAAGGTTGTCTACCTGGTCTTTCATCAAAGACTGCAAGGGGGAGATGACAACCGTAAGCCCGTGCACGGAGTGTCCCGCCATGAGTGCAGGCAGTTGGAAGGTAAGTGATTTACCACCGCCGGTAGGAAATATTGCCAGCAGCGATTTCCCTTTTACCGCAGCTTGGGCAGCACGTTCTTGCAGTGGCTCGCCTTCGTATGTCCGGAAGCGCTCATATCCGAAAAATGTTTTTAGGTTATGGAGCACATCCAATTGCGTATGGCAGTAGTCGCAGCCTTCTTTGCAAGTAGTGTGTCGCAGAAGTTTTATGATAAATTCCACTTCCGGATAATTATAAAGTACCCATCCGGGAGTGATGGAGCGGTAATCGGTGGTGTCAATCAGAGCCAATGCGTATGCCAATCCACATGGATATTGGTTGATGAGCATGTCAAGATCGGCATGTTGGCAAATCTTTCCGGCATAAAGTTCTTTAATAAGTTCAGGTATTCCTTTATGGATATACTCCGCACTTACCATACTGAGAAATCCTTCAAATTCCTTCTTGTCCTTCAGCAGCGATGCAAATAGTATACGCTTTTCTTTCGGTAATGAATGCCAGCATGCTATTTCATCCAACAATAAGTCTTTTGCTTTCTTGCAATCGTTCACCGGATTGTTCATTTGTTCGCTCATCAGTTTGTCATCTTTCACAAGCCTGTGGTAAGGGTGTTCAGGGAACAGTAAAGGCGAAACATAAAGTGTATCAACTAAAATCCAGCGGCATATTTTGTCCGTAAACAGGTATTTAGCATCATGGTGAACGATATTGTGTCCGCAGATGTAGTCTACATCGTTTAAGAAAATGAATAGTTCTTCTTTTGAGGTTTTATGAAATGTCGTGTTATCATGCTTGAGGGCTCCTATATCATGGATTCTATGGTCTTTCAAGCCTATTTCAACATCTACTATGGCATAATTGTGGGCACTACATGGTACAGAGGTGGTTTTATTGCCGATGATATTGTTTCTATCCTCGGTTTTCTTGATTCCTATGAGTTTGCTCCATATTGACATATCTCAATATAATAAATAGTTTTACAACTTGAATTTGTTATGTATCTGCATCGTTTTCTTATTGTTGTTTGGGTATAACATCCCAATATCATATACAAAGGTAAGGATAAAACCGAAGAATCTGTTAAAAACATCGCTTTCTTTTGATTTTTATGCGTTTACATCTCTTTATTTATGAATAAAAATCGTACTTTTGCAGTCAAGAGCTGTGGTTGCTTATGGATGCTTATTTTCGGATTTGCGATATAATTGCAACACGTGTACGCAAGTTGCTCATACAGAGATACTGTTGATTTTGAGGAAGTGAAATAAAATCGCTGAATAAGACGATTGAAATAATAGAAAAGGGGTTGAAAGTCTATGACTTTCAACCCCTTTTTATTTTTGAATGACTATTATTCTATATCGGAAAGTTCAAAAAAAAGTCCGTACGTCTTTTTTTTAGGGCGATTTGTCGAATAAATTTTCTGGTAATGAAAATGTAGCTTATCTTTGGTATAACAAAATAACATGTAATGGGTATGAGAACAATTTATCTTCTATTATTTCCCTTGTTTTTGTTTTTTATAGTATCCTGTACTGAAGATGAAGTAGATCCTAACTTTTCGATAGAGAATGTCGGAGATGTCGTGATGGGTTCGGCTAAAGGTTCGCAGGTAACAATCAGTTTTACGAGTACCCGTGAATGGAAGGCGAGTACAGTTGCGGATTGGTTTACAATCGCTCCGGTTTCGGGAGAAGCGGGTACGTGCAATATTACGCTTACTGCTATCAGTGAGAATATAACAGGAAATGTACGTACAGCAACACTTACATTAACTTCTGGGACATTGACGCAAGACATTACCATAGAGCAGGAATCGGCAGAATTTGTGAATCTTGAGCAGAATATATATAATGTATCTGTTGAAGGTGGGGAATTGGATATTAGATTCTCTACGAATATAGCTGAAGATGAATTGTTGATTTATGGTTCTTTGGGTACTGGCACTTGGCTGACACAGGAGACAAAAACTCGTGCATCCTCTTCCTACATGCTTAACCTGACTGTATTGCCTAATACTGATGGTGTTTCCCGTACTGCCTATATCTACTTTGTGAAAGTAACTGATATGGAATCAATCGTAGTAGAGATGGTTACTATCATACAAAGGGGGGAAGTGGCTAGTGAATCTACTGATTATTCGTCAGATAAAAAAGTACGTGTTCTGCAAACAGCAAAGTTGGGAAAAGGGCTTCCTATTGTGCTTATGGGCGATGGATTTATAGATACTGAAATTAACGATGGAACTTATGATGCGGTTATGGACAAAGCTTTTGAGAATCTTTTTACGGAAGAACCCATCAAGTCACTTCGAGATTATTTTAATGTATATGCAGTAACTGCGGTTTCGAAACACAATATTTTTGGTACAGGATATGAAACAGCGCTTGGTTGTGAACTGGCGGGTGGAAACAGTACGGGGATTTCCGGTGAAGATAATGCTGTACAACGTTATGTACAATGCGTGGATAATATAGATATGAGTGAAACATTGGCTGTTGTAATTCTAAATTCTCCTGCGTATGCAGGAACTACTTATTTTGGTTATACTAATCAGACGAAAGTGGTTGAGTTTGCTATTGCTTATTGCCCGGTGATATACGATTTGCAAAGTGAAAGTTTCAGGCAGGTACTTGTACACGAGGCTGTTGGACATGGTTTTGCCAAATTGGAAGATGAGTATGCTTATCAGGAAAATGGAACTATTTCTTCTAAAGAAATAAAAAATGTACAGTATCTGCAGACATTAGGATGGGCGCAGAATGTTGATTTTACATCCGATCCATCTCAGGTACTTTGGTCTGCTTTCTTGAATGATAATCGGTATGTGTCAGAAAAACTGGGAGTATTTGAAGGGGCATGTACTTATATAAAAGGGGCGTATCGTCCTTCAGAAGAGAGTATGATGAATAGTAATACCGAGGGGTTTAATGCTCCTTCCCGTAAAGCGATATATGATAAAATAATGGAAAGAAGTTTGGGTAAACAAATGTCTTATGAGGAGTTTGCCGTATTTGATTTGCAGAATAAATCACAAACGCGCAGTGCTAAACCAACTATAGGACCAAGTAAGCCATTCACGCGTCCTCACTTTGTAAATAGAATGTTAGATAAGTAAAGCAGATGAGGCTGAACTTCAAGTTTAGTTTTGAGTTCAGCCTCATCTGGACTTTATATGTAACGTATTTATTTTGAATCAGAACTTTATTGCAGTATACAGCCTGTACAAAAACATTAAAGCTGTTGTATTGGGTGTACTTTACTTTTGTATTCCATTCTGGCTTAGATACAAATTACGTTAAGTACAGTATTTCTCTAATCTTTTCCCGGTTGCCTACAATCCAGACGAGATCTCCTAATTGGAAAGTTGTGTCTTTATCCAAGGTAATCAGTTCGTCATTTCGTTCAATAGCTACAACAATGCTATCATGCTTCTCTCCTAAATGAGACTGAGCGATGGTCTGATTTAAAAAGCGGAATTCTTCGTCTACCGTGAAAGAGTGGAGAGTTATCTTTTTATCCACTGCATCCATATCTGATGTATTTTTTACATCTTCTATTCTATTTCTGAATTCCTGCAATTGCGTATCTGTACCAACTACTGTCAATTTATCCTGCGGATAGATGTGTTCAGAGCTTTTCGGTATATATATGTTCAGATCGCCACGAGTGATCGCGACGACATTTACTCCAAAATTTTGCCTGAATGAAAGTTCTCCTAAAGACTTGCCGATGTAATCGGAATAAGGCGATACGAGGATAGATGTCAAGTCAAGGTCTTTATCATTGAATTCGCTATTGAAACTTGTTTTTAGCGGGTGCCGTTTTTTAGCTACCTCTTCCCGTCGGTTAAGATTGGCAAGGAATCTTATTTCCAATCGTGAATATTGCGTGAGGTCTTCCCTAAGAATAAGAATCAATGCTACTACGGCTATGGCAATAATCACACTTATTCCCCAGTTTAGTTTAAAGTAGCTGATGACTACACTAGTGATAAAGAAAAGAGCAACAGATACACGTCCCAGAACCAGGGAAACCAGGCGTCCGTGATTGTAATTCTCGTCTCTCCATAGCTTCAGGAATAATTCCGAAGAGTTGTATTTGTTGGAGATGAGCGCCCATAAAAAAGGAGTCATAAGCAGAAGAGTACCCAGACACATCACCAGTTTGATCCATATAGTGATAGGAGTAAACATTTCGCTGATGGCGGGATAAATGATTTGTATCGACAGCAGCCAAATAGCAGTGAGCAGTACGCTATAGATGACAACTCTCCCAATCATGTTTTTTAGTAATTTCTTCCAGTCACTATCGTGGTTCATGGTCTTCTTGCCGGAAGCATAACGATCTAATGTCTCCTGTACTTTAGTAGGCAATATTTTGTAAAGCCATTCGGCAAAAGGATTGGCTAAACGGATAAAGTAAGGAGTCGTGAAAGTGGTAATAACAGATACAGCCACAATGATAGGTGAAATAAACGGATCAAGCACTTTGAGCGAAACACCCAGTCCGGCAATAATGAAAGCAAACTCTCCGATTTGTGCCAGGCTGAATCCGGATTTGATGGAAGTGTTCAGTGGTTCTCCGGATAAGAGTACGCCAAACGAAGAGAAAATGGCTTTGCCGATAATGGTAACCAGTGTAATGATGATGACAGGCCAGGCGTATTCTACCAATACAGCCGGATTCACCAGCATACCGACCGAAACGAAAAAGATAGCTCCGAAGAGATCTTTTACCGGTTGTATGATATGTTCGATATGTTCGGCCTCGATGGTTTCGGCAAGGATAGATCCCATGATAAATGCTCCTAGCGCTGTTGAAAAACCTGTGTAAGTAGCCAATACCACCATTCCCAGACAAAGACCGAGAGAGACAATCAGAAGAGTTTCGTTATTCATCAACTTCTTTGCTTTTTTGAGAAAGGCCGGAATAACGAAGATACCTATGAGAAACCACAGGATTAAAAAGAAAACGACCTTGAGCACACTTATCAGCAAATCTTCACCCACAAAGTCTTGACTCACTGCCATTGTGGAAAGAAGCACCATCATTAAGATAGCAATCAGGTCTTCCACTACCAGAGTACCGAATACGATACCGGTAAAACGTTGGTTACGCAATTCCAGATCATTGAAGGCTTTGATAATGATTGTAGTGGACGACATAGACAACATTCCCCCCAGGAAAATGGAATTCATAGTGCCCCATCCTAATAATTGTCCCACCAAATATCCAATGAGCAACATGCTGATTACTTCGGTGATAGCCGTTATAAAAGCTGTGGAACCTACATTCATGAGCTTCTTAAAACTAAACTCCAGTCCGAGTGCAAAGAGCAGGAATATAACACCTATTTCTGCCCATATATTGATATTCTCAATATCTCCTACTGTAGGGAAAATATTAATATAAGGACCTGCCAGCAATCCGGCAATAATGTAACCTAAGACTAAAGGCTGTTTTAGCCATTTGAACAACAAGGTTATGATACTGGCCGATATTAATATCAGCGCAAGGTCGGCAATCAAAGTTGGCAAGTGTGACATTAGATGTGGGTTTATTTATTATAACATTCCTGATAGATAATATGTTTCCATCTATAAAAAGATGGAAACAATATAATAAATAGCTGCAGCTAAGAGTCCACTGACTGGAATTGTAAGAATCCAGGCAGTCATGAGGCTTTTGGTTACTCCCCAACGAACGGCAGAGAGGCGTTTAGTTGCACCTACTCCAATAATCGCTCCTGTGATAGTATGTGTAGTACTAACGGGGATTTTCAACATTTCCGTAATGTAGAGAGTGAAAGCACCTGCTGTTTCGGCAATCACTCCTTCCAATGGGGTTACCTTGGTAATTTTTGTTCCCATTGTTTTCACTATTTTCCAGCCACCGGACATCGTACCGAGTGAAATTGCTGTGAAGCACGAAAAAGCAACCCAGTCGGGAAGGTCATTGATGCTGTTGATACCCATGCCCAATCCCATTGAATGGCCGGCTATCATGGCAGCGGCAATAATACCCATTACTTTCTGTGAATCGTTCAAGCCATGTCCGACGCTGAAGAGGGCGGAGGATACGAGTTGCAACCTCTTGAACCATTGCTCGGCTGTGTGGGGATGTGCGCGTCGGCAGATGTAGAGGACAAACAGAGTGAAACCGAAAGCAATCACCATTCCGATAAAAGGAGCCAGAAAGATGAAAGCTGCAATTTTAAGAATGATATTAAGTTGAATTGCTTCAAACCCGTTTGCCATAATGGCAGCTCCTGCAAATCCTCCGATAAGCGTATGTGAGGATGAAGACGGGATACCTTTCCACCATGTTACCAGGTTCCAAGTGATGGCTGCTATCACTCCTGCCAATATAATAGGTAAAGTGATATATTGTTCTACCACCGTTTTGGATACTGTGTTGGCAATACCGAATCCGCCTATTATGTATTTGGCAATGAAAAAAGCAACGAAATTGAAGAAAGCAGCCCATAGTACAGCTTGAAAGGGGGTAAGCACCCTGGTAGATACGATTGTAGCTATTGAGTTTGCTGCATCGTGAAAGCCGTTGATATAATCGAATATCAGAGCCAGAATAATGATAGTCACTAATAATTCCATGTGTTCCGGCTTACTTTATGCGTACTTTACAATCAGGTTTTTCAGAATCTTGCCTACGTGCTCTGCGGCATCGGTCGTTTTCTCCAGTTCATGCATGATTTCTTTGATCTTTATCAGTTCAATGCAGTCTTTTTCTTCTTCAAATAGCCTGGTGATAAAGAATTCATATACGTCATCTGCCTGATTCTCGATTTCATGTAATTTTGAGCAATATTCCCGGAGAAGAGTCGGTTTCTTACGGAATGTTTCAAGTTCGTCCATGGCTTTACAGATGTAGGTCGCTTCTTCCTGAATCAAACGGCTCAATTCTTTGCCGTTCTCCGAGATAGGACGGGGATTGTAAATAGATATTCGTTTGGCACAACTATTTATTCCGTCGATGACATCATCCATGCAGGAAGCTAAGTCATGAATATCTTCACGGTCGAAAGGAGTGATGAATGTAGTGCCCAATTCATCAAAAATCCGATGCGTCAGTTTGTCCCCTTCACGTTCCAGCTCTTTGATTTTCTTGTAGTAGTCTGCACGTTCTGTAGGTGAGTCATGTTGCAAGCTTTCTGTTAAAACAACGGATGCTTCACAGAGCACTTCTGAAAGTTGTTTCAGCAATGGGAAAAATTTGGGCTCCTTTGGAGTAAACCGGCTAAAAAAAGAATTTTTCATAAGTGTAAAAACTTTAAATTGTTTTTTCTTCTCTATTTATATTAGTAACAAATGAATACAGATTATAGTTTGGTGTTTTAAGACTTTAGTTTGGCCCGTACTACCTCTATGATTGCAGGTAATATAGAGATGAATATGATGGCAACGATCAGCAGTTTCAAGTTCTCTTGTACAAACGGAAGGTCTCCGAAGAAATAACCGGCGTAGCAGAATATGCCAACCCAAGCCGCACCACCCGCTAAATTATACATCATAAAATAGTAATAGTTCATCTTTCCCATTCCTGCTACGAAGGGAGCAAACGTGCGTACTATCGGGACGAATCTGGCCAGAATAATTGTTTTCCCACCATATTTCTTATAAAACTCGTGTGTCTTCTCCAGATGGCTTTGTTTGAATATCCTGGAATTGGGATTATTAAAAAGCTTTCGACCGAAGAAGTGTCCGATCATGTAATTGCAGGAATCGCCTAATACGGCAGCGGCAAATAAAATGATAACGAGTATATGCACACTGATAGGCATGTCAGGTAAGGCAGAAATAGCTCCTGCAACGAAGAGCAGAGAATCACCTGGAAGAAAAGGAGTGACCACTAATCCGGTTTCACAGAAGATTATAAAAAACAAAATGGCATACGTCCAGGCATGATAATCACGCACAATCATAACCATATATTGATCGATATGAAGGATGAAATCCAATAAAAAGTTCATTTTATATACTTTGGTTGTTATGGTAAAAAAAGAATGTTATTGGCTTCCAGACCATAGTGAATACTCTTTTCACTTAAATGGAGGATGCAAACAGAAAGTGAGACATCAAAGACTGGAATAGTCTTATGCCGGAAAAAATATAAAATGGCTAAATGAGTATGTGACCTAATGAATAGATATGATATCTATCAGAATATTTAAAAAGATTGGTATAATATGAAAAACCTGTCCATTGGTTTTGAGGAAGCTGAATCTTCAGAGAGCTTAGTATACGGATAGTGACAGAAGGAATATTGAATCGTAGTATCTTTAAAGGAGAGAGGTGTCGGAAAGAAAATGGATTTAAAACACCATTATCGTTATTGTAATCTTGCTTTCCGGTGTATTCTTTTGTTTTGACTAGTTTCTGTTCTTTATCCAGCTGTATGATGCTGGTTTTGGAGGTGTATGAATTGGTATAGGTTTGTATGCTGGTACTACCGGCTTCTAACCGGTATGCCTCCTGTGCTTCATCGGAAATCAGATGGAATCCCCAATTCAGAAATACGCCTAATAGTATACAGAATATGTACTTCATCATAACGGTCGCAAAGGTAGAAACTATTTTTATATGAAATACATATTCACAAGCATAATTAACAATTATAATTGTAGCTCTATCGGGAGGGATTCATTATAGTTATGTTAACTTCTGTTGTTTACAGTGAATACAGTAGTCGTAATGCACAGTTCGCAGTTTTCCGCACTTGGGGCAGGTGTATTTATGATTTTGCCATATTAAGAAGTTTTCTTCTCCCTGTTCTTTTATGAATGTAAGATTCATAATCATACTCATTTTGTATTTGTTTTGGTATCTTGCATCTAGTGCTTTTAATCGTTTGCAAGGGAAATTTGTGCATTCAAAACAATAATACTTTTTCTTATCACATGAGAAAATAATACAGTTTTGGCAACTTTCCCGAATTTTTCCTGTTTGGGTTCTACAACCGGGGCAAGGCTTTTTTACATCTTGAAAAGCATAACATAATGCGCAGTCCATTCCACAAGGTGCGATGGAACTGATTCTGACTGTCCTCTTGAATATCATTGGCGTATAAGTTATCCCGTTGGTACATTGTTTCCCGGCAATCTTGTCGAAACCCAGACTTTGATAAAAAGGAATAGCGTACGTGGATGAATTAACAGTCATTTCATCTACCGGACAATCATTGATAGCGAAACAGAATAACTGTTTGCCGATACCTTTGCATTGGTACTTTTTTCGGATAAAGAATAAAGAAAGATGTTTCCCCTCATGCTTTGTCCCCATGATGCCGACCAGATTCTTATCCTCAAAAGCACCATAAATCACTAATTCATTCATCAGTTGCTCGTTGGAGATAAAGCTTTTAAATGAATTCAAACCTTCTTCATCGAAGTCTTCCGCTCCACATTGTATATATACCTCCAATGCTAACGATGTAGCCAGGGCGTATTCGGTCTTGTCTAATTTGCGTATCATAGTGATTGCTTTTATCATTAATTTGCCGGGAAAATTACTATTAATTTCCGGATATGGTATTGAAATCTGATTTCTTTTTCTTTTTTTTTGTAAAAGCTGTAGGGTATTTCCGGTTTGAGCGCTCTTATTAGTAGAAACGCAATTTATTTACCTTTAAAAAGCATCAGTATGAAGAATGTAGAAAAACACTTGGTTGGATGGCTATCAGTTTGGTTACTGCTTTGTAGCTATCCTGTGTGGGCGCAAGGAGATGCCGGAGATTATCTTACGATCGTTGGTATGGTGAAAGACAAGCAAAATAAAAAAGCTCTGGAGAACGTAAATGTATCGGTGCATGGTAGCAATATCGGTACTGTGACGAATGCGGAAGGAGAATTTGCTTTGAAGATAAAAAAAACGGAAACCCCGCGTGAACTGGACATTTCACATATCGGTTATGTAAATACTCATATCTCTTTGGAGAAAGAAACAGCCGCTATGTTGACAGTTTGGTTGACGCCTCATTCCAATCTATTGAATGAAGTGGTGGTATTTGCCGAAAATCCACGTATAATTGTAGAGAAAGCAATCAATAAGATTCCTTTAAATTATAGTGATAAGCGTGATATGCTGACGGGATTTTACCGGGAAACCGTACAGAAAGGGCGTCGATATATCGGTATATCGGAAGCTGTGCTCGATGTGTCCAAAACAGCCTATACCAATAGAAATATAAACTATGACAAAGTGCGAGTGGAGAAGGGACGTCGTCTGCTTAGTCAGAAAGCAAGTGACACATTAGCTGTCAAAGTTGTGGGTGGACCTAATCTGGGCGTCACTTTGGATGTCGTGAAGAACAAGGGAGCGTTACTCGATTTTGAAGAATTGAATAATTACGAATTCTGGATGGCAGAATCCATGCTTATAGATAATCGTATGCAGTATGTTATTAATTTCCGCCCGAAAGTCATTCTTATGTACGCTTTATTATACGGTAAATTGTATATCGATCGTGAACGGTTGTCATTCACCCGTATAGAAATGAGTCTGGATATGCAGAATAAATCGAAGGCGACTACCGCTATTCTGTATAAGAAACCTCTCGGTCTAAGATTCAAACCGCAAGAACTCTCTTACCTGGTCACTTATAAAGATGTAGATGGAAAAACGTATCTGAACTATATTCGTAACACGATCCGTTTTAAATGTGACTGGAAGCGGAAGTTGTTTTCCACAAGCTATACGGTAGCTTCCGAAATGGTAGTGACCGATAGAAAAGAAGGAGTATTGGAGAATATACCCAACAAAGAAGCTTTCAGCCTGAATCAAATATTTTATGATAAGGTAGACGAATACTGGAATCCGGATTTTTGGGGAAACTACAATATCATCGAACCTACGGAATCTTTAGAGCACGCAGTGGATAAATTGAAAAAGCAATCGAATTGAAATAGGGATAGTTTTCTTATATTTGAAGTCAATCATAAAGAAAAGCAAGTATGCTGGATGAACTGCTCATACTAAAAAAGATAAAGGAAGGTGATATAAAAGCGTTTGAGGAGCTCTTTCGCCGTTACTATTTTCCTCTTTGCTGTAATGCGGCAGGCATTACCGGGCAGATGGCGGTAGCGGAAGAGATTGTGGAAGAGCTTTTCTATGTACTTTGGAAAGAAAGGGAGCGCTTACAGATTTTCCAGTCCGTTAAGAGCTATCTGTACAGGGCGACTCGCAATCAATCTTTGCAGTATTGTGAACACGAAGAAGTTAGGAACAGATACCGTGAAGCAGTATTGAACACTTCCAATCCGGAGCAGTCGACAGATCCTCATCAACAGATGGAGTATGAGGAATTACAGAAATTCATAAATAGCACTCTTGAAAAGCTGCCAGTCCGCAGACGACAGATTTTTGAGATGCACCGTTTGGAGGGGCGGAAATATGTGGAGATAGCGACACAGCTTTCTCTTTCAGTAAAAACAGTAGAAGCTGAAATGACAAAAGCCCTCCGGACATTACGAGAAGAAGTTGAAACTTATATTCACATGAAGTGATGAAAACAGATATTTATAAAATAAAGACAGATCAGGCATGGAACCGATTGTATAATCGCCTGGACAATGACCGTTTACTTGCGAAAGTTGATGAAGGCCGTTCTATACGCAAACATTCACAATGGATCAGATACGGAGCAGTTGCCGCCGTTTTGATAGGCGTCGTCTGGGGAGCTTTGTATTGGATGACCGGTTCTGAAAGAGAACCGGCACAGAATTTTCTTACACAGGAAAATCAAGGCATTTCCACTTTGGCAACGACTCTTGAAGACGGTTCTGTGGTACTTTTGGCAAAGGAAACCTCCTTATTATATCCGAAGCATTTTATTGCTGATAAACGGGAAGTGAGTTTGCAGGGAAATGCTTTCTTCGACGTAGCAAAGAAGCAGGGACAACCCTTTTGGATTGATACGGAACAAGCTAAAATTGAAGTTTTGGGAACCGCTTTCAGTGTACAGAGCGATGAACATGCTCCGTTCCGCTTATCTGTACAAAGAGGGATTGTGAAAGTTACTCTAAAAAAAGGAAATCAGGAATGTTATGTAAAAGCGGGAGAGGCAGTAGTGGTGCAATCGCAACGATTAGTCGTTCTCGATGCGGATAAAGAGAATGAAGAGTGGGGGAGTTTCTTTAAACACATACGTTTTAAAGATGAATCTTTGGCGAACATTCTGAAAGTGATGAATTTGAATTCGGATAGTTTGCAGATTCAAGTGGCTTCACCTACATTGGAGGAACGCAGGCTGACGGTTGAATTTTCTGATGAGTCTTCTGAAGTCGTAGCTACTCTGATAGCTAGCGCACTCGGTCTGCAATGTGTCCGGCAAGGGGATATTCTTTTGTTATCAGAATAAAACTCATTTAAACTTGAGAAAATGAAACAGGCTTATCGCTATCTATCCATTCTATTCATACTCTTTTTCGTAGTCGATACGATGAGAGCGGATGGGGGCGATGTATTGGAACGGATAGTTCGGCTTCCCAAGACAAAAGGCACTGTTTATTCATTATTAGGTAATGTCTCCCAACAGTCGGGATATATGTTTATTTATGACAGTAAAGTTATTGATAATGATGTTGTCGTGAAGATAAAGGGAGGAGAACGATCTATTCGCCAAGCAGTGTATGATATAGTAGGAGATACCGGTTTGGAGTTTCAGGTGATTGGTACTCATATTCTGATTACTCTCCCTTCGGAGAAAAAGATTCATATACAACAGGATTCCATTCCGGAGCAGCCTATTAACTTTTCCATTACCGGCACTTTGCTGGATAAGGAGACGGGTGTGCCCATCTCTTCAGCTACTGTTGGAGTGAGGGGGACATCTATCGGCAGCATAACAAATCAGAATGGAGATTTTAAACTGTCCTTACCCGATTCTTTAAAAAACGATTCGATTACCTTTTCTCATATAGGTTATCTTTCACAAGATATAGAGTTTGCTTTGTTGATTGGACGGCACAATATACTTAGTCTCGAACCTAAAGTGGTTCCTTTGCAGGAAGTAGTGATTCGTCGAAGTGAACCAAAGAAACTTTTGAGGGAAATGATTGAACGGAGGGAACAGAACTATTCGCATACTCCCGTGTATCTGACTACCTTTTATCGTGAAGGAGTTCAGTTGAAAAACAAATTTCAAAACTTGTCGGAAGCAGTGTTCAAGGTTTATAAGACATCTTCACATTCAGCAGTGCCAGATCAAGTGAAGCTGTTGAAAATGAGTCGGCTAAGCAATGTGGAAGCGAAAGATAGCTTATTGGTAAAAGTGAAGTCGGGAATTCAGGCTTGTATTCAGATGGATATCATAAAAGATATGCCCGAATTCCTGATTCCCAGTATCGAGAATAGCATTTATACCTATACTTCGGAGGGCGTGACATTTTTAGAAGACCGGTTTGTAAATGTGGTGCATTTTGAACAGAAAAAAGGAATCAGTGAACCTCTTTTTTGCGGAGAACTATTCCTTGATTCTGAAACGAGCGCCTTATTGCAAGCCCGTCTGGAAGTTCATCCTGTATATGTGAAAAATGCGGCGGGTATGTTCGTCGAAAGGCGCGCACGCAACATACGCATGATTCCTCAAAAAGTGGTATATACCATTTCTTATAAACCGTGGCAAGGAACTTATTACATACATCATATCCGGGGCGATCTTCATTTCAAAGTGAAACGTACAAAAATGCTGTTTGGCAGTCGTGATCTTCATATCTGGTTTGAGATGATTACTTGCAAGGTGGAAACCGGACAGGTAGTCGCGTTTCCCCGTACAGAAAGATTGCCTACTCGTACAATCTTCTCCGACACATATTTCAAATATGATGAGAACTTTTGGAAAGACTTCAATGTGATCCCATTGGAAGAAGAAATCAGCAAACTAATAGAAAAAATCTCTTTGAAGATAGAAGAAATAGGAGATTGATTTGTTTTGTCATTCAATGAGATTGCTGTACCTTTGCATCCGGTTTAAAAGATTGTATGTTATGGAATTACCAAAAGATCCGATGATGTTGTTCAGCGTCATCAATATGAAGTTACGTGATTGTTATTCTTCACTTGACGAACTTTGTGAAGATATGAATGTGGATAAGGATGAATTAGTGAATCAGTTGAAAGCCGTGGGCTTTGAATATAGTGTGGAACACAATAAGTTCTGGTAATCATTTTCTTGTTTACAACTTATAGATAAACTACTAAAAGTGCCTTCATCGCCTTTACAAAGGATATGGAGGCACTTTTTATATCTTATGCGCAGCTTCTCTCTTACTCTTTCTTGTTAATAAAAGCAAAATGCGGATTCCCGTATTTAACTTCCCCGCTCTTCTTCGTTCTAACTAATAAAGCTCAGAAAAAGAATTGATGATAAACGAGAATAAAATTCGTGAAGCTTGTGCCTCGAATCGCGAACGGGGATTCAAGATGTTGATGGACTCTTTTCAGGTACCGATATATAATTATATCCGTAGACTGGTCGTATCTCATGAAGATGCGGAGGATGTGCTTCAGGAAGTCTTTATCCGGGTGTTCCGGCATATCGATCAGTTTCGCGAAGAAAGTTCACTGTCAACCTGGATTTACCGGATTGCCACGAATGAGAGTTTACGTTTGCTGAACGGTCGTAAAGATGAGGGAGTTGTTTCTGCAGAAGATGTTCAGGAAGAGTTGATGGGCAAGTTGAAGGCTTCCGATTATATTGATTATGAAAATGAGCTGGCAGTGAAGTTTCAGGAGGCCATTCTAAGTTTGCCTGAAAAGCAACGGCTTGTATTCAACTTACGTTATTACGATGAACTTGAATATGAAGAGATTGCCCGTGTACTGGATAGCAAAGTGGATACACTAAAAGTGAATTACCACTATGCGAAAGAGAAGATTAAGGAATATATATTAAACAGATAGAATGATGAAAAAGGATTTTGATTTTGACGATATTGGTAAACGGACACCTTACCGTACCCCCGATGGATTCTTCGAGGATGTGCAACGAAAGGTGATGGAACGCACCGGAGTGAAGCAACAGCGGAAATCTCACATGAAGCTGATTATTTCTACGGTGATTACCATGGCGGCAGTATTGATCGGATTTTTGTTTGTTCCATCTTTGAGACAGGCAGATGAGGTGAAAACGTCTTCTTCGAAAGTATTAGCTAATGGTACAGAATCTGTAGATAAATGGATTAAAGAACTATCGGATGAGGAGTTGGAAGAGCTCGTCAGCTTCTCTGAAAATGATATATTTTTGAATTAAGTAACTCAATCAATTATTTTAAACGTGAAGATTATGAAGACTAAATTTATTTATGTAATTATGGCCGTCCTCCTGATGGGAAGCCAGATGACTTTGTCTGCACAGAATACGGATAACAAACAAAAAAAACAGCGTCCTACACCAGAACAAATGGTGCAGATGCAGACTAAACAAATAGTAAAAACATTGATGTTGGATGATGCAACGGCAGCTAAGTTTACTCCGGTATACGAGAAGTATCTGAAAGAATTGCGTGAATGTCGTATGATGACTCATAAGGCGAGAACAGAGAAAACTAAAGGACAAGGCACAGACGCTAAGAAAGAACGTCCGTCCATGACTGATGACGAGATTGCGACCATGTTACGGAACCAGTTTACTCAAAGCCGTAAAATGCTGGATGTTCGTGAAAAGTATTACAATGAATTCAGCAAGATACTTTCGCAGAAGCAGATTTTGAAGATTTATCAGCAGGAGAAGATGAATGCTAATAAGTTTAAGAAAGAGTTTGACCGAAGAAAAGGACAGAAACCGGGACAGGGACATCACCAGGGGCAAAGATCTCGCGCTCCACGTCCGGACCAGAAATAAATATTAGGTTTATTTTATTATAGTTTTATTTTACTAAATCAACACAATTTGAACATAGACAGCCATATTTATTCTTTTCAGTACCGTTTGATTACTTGTTATGTCTTGTTACTGATTAGTTTGACTGTTTTTGCTCAGTCCGGCAAAGAGCGTTTTTCCGGTCGTGTGATTGATACTGAAACCTATCAGCCGGTACCGTTTGCTACGGTCCGGCTTTTAGCTTTACCGGATAGTACATTGTTGGGCGGCGGCGCTACGGATGCTATCGGTAAATTTCAACTTTCCGTTTCCATTCCTAATCATGCAATTAAAGCGAAGTCTTTATTATTACAGGTGTCATATGTCGGATATAAGCAGGTTTTTCATCCCATTTCCATTTCCAGCAAAAGCTCTTCTTACGAATTGGGGGATATAAATCTGACTCAGGAAAGTTATGCTTTGGATGAAGCAGTGGTAGTAGGGCAGGCTCCAATGGCGGTGACAGAGGGGGATACAACGGTATTCAACGCTTCTGGCTATCGTACTCCCGAAGGCTCAATGCTTGAAGAATTGGTAAAACAGCTTCCGGGAGGTGAAATAGATGCAGACGGTAAGTTGCTAATACATGGCAAGGAAGTAAAAAAGATTTTGGTGGACGGTAAAGAGTTTTTCTCTGATGATCCGAAAGCTGCTCTTAAAAATCTTCCTGTGGAGATGGTGGAGAAGTTAAAAGCGTATGAACGTCAATCGGATTTGGCACGTCTTACGGGAATAGATGACGGAGAGGAAGAGATGATTCTGGACTTGTCTGTGAAAAAAAATATGAAACGGGGCTGGATGGAGAATTTTATGGGAGGATATGGAAGTAAAGACCGTTATGAATTAGCCAATACCTTGAACCGTTTTCGTGAAAACTCTCAATTAACCATTATCGGGAATCTGAATAATACCAATAACCAGGGATTCTCGGAATTACAGAATGAATCTTCCAGTTCAACAGGCAATATCCGTAGCCGGATGGGACTGACTACCTCCCGCTCATTGGGGCTTAATGCGACTTATGATTGGAAGCGCGTTAAATTACGTTCAAATATTCAATATGTCGGCACCGATCGTTTGGAAGATAGCCGTACCACAGTCGACAACTTTCTCCGGGAAGATAAATCAATCAATCTGGGCACGAGTCATAGCCGACAACAGAATCACGAACTGGTAGCCAATGCTTCTCTTGAATGGAAAATGGATTCTGTTACTACATTGATTTTCCGTCCTCAATATCGTTTCTCAGCCAATGACAGAGAGAATAGTGGCTTTCAGGAAGGGTGGGGGAATGATGTCTTGTTGAATGAAAGAGAGTCCTCCGGCACCAATCATAATTCCCGGTATAATCTGACGATGATGTTGCAACTTAGCCGGAAATTGAGTCGTTTGGGGAGAAATGTTGCTTTGAAGGTAGACTATGGTACTAATGCTTCAGCTACAGACCGAAAGAGCCTTTCCACCACCCGGTACTTCAAAAATAATACGAAGAAGATTCAGAATCAGAAAATAGAGGATGATGTTGACGGCTATAATTACCGGGTGCAACTGGTGTATGTAGAACCATTGCCGTGGCGGCATTTCCTGCAACTTCGTTACAGCTATCAGTATAGAGTGAACAATTCGGATCGTTTTGTCTATGACTGGGATAAGGAACTGGAAGAGTTTGCTCCTGACTTTGATGAAGACTCTAGTAACCGTTTTGAAAATCAATACAGTAATCACTTAGTGAACCTTGCCATACGTACTTCACAAAAGAAGTATAATTATAATATTGGTGTTGATTTTGAACCTCAAAAGTCTGTTAGCCATTCATTGTTGAGTGATGCTCCCGAAGATCAGTTGGAAAGATCGGTCATGAATTTTTCGCCTACTGTCAATTTCCGCTATAAGTTTTCAAAACGCACCCGTTTGCAAATTGTGTATAGGGGAAAAGGGAAACAGCCTAATATACGTGATCTCCAACCTGTGACCGACCGTACCAACCCTTTGAATATCCGTGTCGGAAACCCTTCGTTGAAGCCTTCATATATGAATACTTTTACGCTGAATTTCAATTCTTATAATACCAAATATCAGCGAAATATGGTAGCTACCGCTTTATTCGAGAATACCATTAACAATATAACTAATCAGGTGACTTATGATAGTGAAACCGGTGTACGAACTACATCTCCGGTCAATATGAATGGTAATTGGCGGGGCATGGGTTCTTTTTCTCTCAATACCCCTTTTAAGAATCGTAACTGGATATTTCGTACTTACTCCTATCTGCAATACCGGAATCAGAATGGCTATACAACCTTGAACAAAGAAGAACCGGTGAAAACTTCTGTACAGCATTTAACGGGACGTGAACGTCTACGGATTACTTATCGTACCCGCCAAATGGAACTTACAGGGCTTGTTGGCCTGACTTATAACAATTCTTATAATGACGTACGGGAGAAACGTACTGAAACTTTTGATTATCAGGCAGGAACTGAATTGCAGCTTTATCTTCCCTGGGGGATGGAGTTATATAATGACCTGACTTATTTCCTTCGTACCGGATATGGTTATGAGGGTTATGCCAAAGCAAATTTCATGTGGAACTGTCAGCTGTCAAAAGCCTTTTTGAAGAGGAAACAGTTACTAATCCGCTTCAAAATATATGATATTCTTCATCAGGACATTTCTATGATTCGCACGATAACCGCTACTGCCATTCGTGACACTGATTATAATGCACTGGGTTCTTACTTTATGGTGCATGCTATCTTTCGTTTGAATATGATGGGAAAATAATTAGAAATTAAATCTTCATTAGTTTGAAAACCACAGCAGGGTTTTGATTGTTGTATGTCCTACGTATAAAAACAATGTAAGGCTGGCTGAATGTTTCGACTGATAAAAATGATAAAAGATAAAGGTCGTTGGCGCATTTTTAAACTGAAGTTGATTGATGCCCGACTGTATTTTGTCAGTATCTTCGTAGGATTACTGACAGGACTTGTGGCTGTGCCTTATCATTACCTATTACAGTTTTTCTTTAATCTCCGTCACGATTTCTTTGATTCTCGTCCCAAATGGTATTGGTACATACCTCTTTTTCTTTTGATGTGGGGAATACTTGTATTCGTATCCTGGTTGGTAAAGAAAATGCCGCTTATTACCGGTGGGGGTATTCCGCAAACACGTGGAGTTATCAATGGCAGGGTTGATTATAAACATCCTTTTCTGGAATTGGTGGCAAAGTTTGTAGGTGGAATACTTGCATTAAGTACTGGATTGTCTTTGGGGCGTGAAGGTCCCTCCGTGCAAATAGGTTCGTATGTTGGATATTTGGTATCCAAATGGGGGAGGGTGCTTAGTGGTGAACGGAAACAACTATTGTCTGCCGGCGCCGGTGCCGGGTTAGCTGCTGCTTTTGCTGCCCCATTGGCTTCATCATTGTTGGTGATCGAATCTATCGAGCGGTTCGATGCACCTAAAACAGCTATTACCACTCTTTTGGCAGGAGTAGTGGCAGGTGGAGTTGCCAGTTGGATTTTCCCGATCAATCCTTATTTTCATATTGATGCTATTGTACCGGAGATGACTTTCTGGGGGCAAGTGAAATTGTTTCTTTTGCTGGCAGCAGTGGTTTCTGTCTTTGGAAAGTTCTTTTCTGTCACCACTCTTCAGGTGAAACGTATTTACCCTGCTATTAAGCATCCGGAATACGTGAAGATGTTGTATTTGCTTTTTATCGCTTTTCTGATTTCTATGGCTGAGTTTAATCTGACCGGAGGAGGGGAACAGTTCTTGTTATCACAAGCTATGCATCCGGACACGCATATTCTCTGGATTGTCGGCATGATGTTGTTGCATTTTGTTTTTAGCACTTTTTCTTTTTCTTCGGGTTTACCGGGAGGAAGTTTTATCCCGACGCTGGTGACGGGAGGACTTCTTGGACAAATAGTGGGATTAATTATGGTTCAACAGGGGGTTATTGCTTATGAGAATATTAGTTATATCATGTTGATTTGTATGTCTGCATTCCTTGTTGCAGTAATCCGTACCCCTTTGACAGCTATTGTACTAATAACCGAGATTACGGGGCATTTGGAAGTCTTTTATCCTTCTATTGTTGTAGGAGGATTAACTTATTATTTTACGGAAATGCTTCAAATCAAACCGTTCAATGTTATTTTGTATGACGATATGATTCATTCGCCTGCATTTAAGGAAGAACCGCGTTACACATTGTCTGTAGAAATAATGAGCGGCTCTTATTTAGACGGGAAAATAGTAGATGAACTTCGTTTACCGGAGCGTTGTGTGATAATTAATGTTCATCGTGACCGGAAGAATTTGCCTTCTAAAGGGCAGACATTAATGCCCGGCGATCAGGTGCAAATAGAGATGGATTCGCAGGATATAGAGAAACTGTATGAACCTTTAGTCAGTATGGCGAATATTTATTAAGTGTCTGGCTCTTATCCTTTGATATATACAAAAATAGCTGAAAGAGAGATTCTTCCAGCTATTCTTGTTTCAGTATATTAAGTACTTATTTTTTCTTATACCAATCGGCGTTTGTACCATATTTAGCCCAGTCTATAAATTTAGGATAGATTTCGCTGATAGACTTCTTCTCGTTTTTATCGAAGTTCTTTAGTTCTGCAATATCATTAGCATTGGCATTTGACAAATAGAATGCAAAAGGATAAATATTCTCTTGATTCGATACATAGTAAATGCCTTCATTAGGTTTAGAACAGTCTTCATATTGTCCGAAGAGAGAAGTATCGACTTTAGAAGTTGGTTTCTTCATAGGACAATGAACTTCCAAGCGATTACCTTCTTTGCTAGGACGGTATATGAATGCATCGATTGATGTTTCCTGCTTTTTATTCGAGTTTTTATCTCCGTATTTGAATGTTACTTTATATTCGGCATTTGGGCTTGTTTTAACATTATCTGTCAATATGATTGCATTGCTTTCACGAGTAAATTTGTCAGCTCCCGAAGCTACAGTAAAGTCCTTTTCATTTTCTTTTCTAATAAAGTATTCAGTTGACTGTGCATTTCCCTCATTTGAAAGAATGAAACCTAATCCGTTAGTGAATACAGTCGATTTATTATATAAAGTTTTAAATGTAAATGACTCGCTTAAGATTTCATTGAATATATTGAATACTTTTTGATAAGTATACTGAACCAATACGTCATTCATATCGTAATCACCAGCTTTAGGCCATTCATCTTCAAATGCGTATACACCTGTCTTTTCAATAGTTGTATTTAAGTCTTCATCTACAGGAGGAACATTAGTGATTTCAGGATTGGCTTTTAATGAGAATACAACATCTGTAAAATTCTGATCATCCATGAAATCTTCAAAGGCGATAGCAATGTTACTGTTTTTATCTTTAAACATAGCTGTACGTACATCTATACCGCTATTAACTTTAGTACTAAATCCTTTTGTGGAACTAGCATAAAATCCTTTGGTTAGAGTATAACTGTTGAAACCTGTAAAATAGGTGTTCCATGCGTTGCAAGCGAGAATAAAACCAATGTAGTATCCTTTGGGGAAGTTCTTGCCTTTTGGATATTCCGGATCATCAAAATATTTTAGTTGTACAGCTGTACCTTCTTTTATACCTTGGGGAGAGGCTTGAAGGCTTCCATTATTCCAGGTCATTTGAGTATTGGGGAATACAGCATATACTTTTACGTCTTTCAGACTGGCAGGAGCTTGATCGTATCTGTAATAGTAGTAGCCTAATGAACTGTTCCAACAGGTCCATCCTCTTAATGCAGTTAGTACTACGGCTGTTTCATCTTCCTCTACATATAAGTCGGCTTGAGTACGATATTCCTCTGGACAACTTCCTAATGTATTCAACACCTTGCTTACAGTAGTACGTAATTCGTTCATTTCAGATTTACTTAAAGTGAGCTTAGGATCATTACCTTTATAAGCATAATCAATAACTCCACTGCGATCGTCGAATGAACCGAGATTAGTATTCCAACCTAGATTATTAAACCGATTTCTATCAAACCGGGTTGACTCTCTGTAGGATGCTCTGGTAGTAAGTTGTTCATCTGTGTCTGATACTTTCAAAACACCGTTAACTATTTTTCCAGGGATTGCCTGTCTGGCAAAAGGTGATGTAGAAACGATATACACATTAGATACATAAGCCGGCAATTCAACCGTTGCGGTGAATTTACCTTGTTCATCTGTCCATGCACCATCTAATGCCTGAACGTTTTCTTTTAGAATGGTGGTGTTTTCACCTTCAATCAATGGATTTCCATCATAAATGGAAAAAGGAACTCTTGATTCGGAATTGGAATAATCAATTTCTACTTGTACTTTTTGTATAGTAGAAAAATTAGAGGTGTTAATTTCTGCCCCTGGAGCTTCTTGGTATAAGTCTTTATCACTATCCACACAACTGCTTATACCCACTACAATTACCATTGTGCATGCTAACCAAAATCTTCTCATATCTAATAGTTTTTGTTTATGCGATACTTTAGTTCGTTTTGTTTTTAAAAGAAACCCGTAAGTTCTTTGAAGTTCAAAGGCTTACGGGTACAAAGATATATATAATATTCAACACAACCATAAAATAGTTGAATATTTTTTCAAAATATGTTCTATAACTTGTATTTTCTAATCTTTTATTCCATACTTCTTAACCATGCAATTTCTTCTTTCCATTTACTTTCATCCGGAGTTTCGAGTATTAACGGTATATTATCAAATCTGGAATCTTGCATTAATCTTTCAAAAAAAGCTTTGCCAATCAATCCTTTACCAATGCTGTCGTGGCGGTCAACATGGGTGCCTAATGCTTTTTTAGAATCATTCAAGTGCATACCACGGAGGTAGTTGAATCCGACTTCTTTATCAAATTCATCAAATACTTTATCATATTCATTGACAATATCGTAACCAGCGGTATAGGTATGGCAGGTATCGAGACAAACACCTACCCGGTTCTTATCGTTTACCCGATCAATGATATATTTCAATTGCCAGAATTCGCTTCCTAAATTACTGCCTTGCCCGGCTGTGTTTTCAATAACAGCTGTTACTCCTTTTGTTTTTTCTAAAGCGAGATTAATGCTTTCTGCAATAAGCGACAGGCAATCTTCTGTTGATATTTTATTGAGAGAGCTACCGGGGTGGAAATTTAAAAGCTTCAATCCAAGTTGCTCACAACGTTGCATTTCATCCAGAAAAGCGGCACGACTTTTTTGAAGTCCCTCTTCCTCCGGATGCCCCAGATTGATAAGGTAACTGTCATGTGGAAGGATATATTCCGGTTGGAAAACATATTTCTCACAATTCTCTTTGAAGAGACTGATACTTTCTTCTGTTAGAGGTTTACTTACCCATTGACGTTGATTCTTGGTGAATAATGCAAAAGCATTTGCTCCTATTTCGTGCGCATTAATGGGTGCGAACTCTACGCCACCAGAGGCGCTAACATGTGCTCCGATATATTTCATTGTTCTTTCTTAATTTATTTTACTCTGCAAATATAACGTTTTTAAAGGAGTATATGTTTGTAGAGAGAACTCTTCTTGGTTACAATTCATAGGATCATGTACTTTATACTCTGTTCTTTATCTTTTATTCTCTATAAAAAATATCCCGTTATTCAATTTTCTATAAATTGAATAACGGGATATTTTTTGGGGGGAGAGATTAAATCTCAAAATCCGGTAAATAGTCTGTCAGGACTTTATTAACCTGTTTCCCTTTTACCTGATCTGTTACCGTCGTTGCACCTTCCTTTTTACCGGCATCGTAGTTTAAGGAAACTTTCTCCACTTTATTACTAACGTGAATAGCGGCTTTTCCTTTTTCCGTAAGGTTGCAAGTGATAGTCCAGTCACCTACTTGAATGATATTGCCTTTGCGAACTACCTGCATATCCGGACGGTTGTCTCCATGTGTATCCATCACAGTCAGGAAACGGGCGGTTTTGCAAGGAACAGTTGTAGAAGAGAAATGCCAGTGATTAGGATATTTCACTGCTTTTCCTTGTGCATTCGTCACATTTTTCCAGTTGGTCGGAGCACAGAAGAAAGTATCTACCATTGCCTGTTCCGTTTTTGCCGAACTGAAAAGATGGGCAACAGAGATACCGCCAGCTTTATTCCTTCCGGTTACTTTCACCTCATCGGTCAGTTCCTGTATTTCCATCGGTAATTCTACAGTATGTAAAAGGTAACTCCATGTAACAGCCTCCTTTCCTTCCAGTTCATCATAAATCACGAAAACTCCGGTACTTCCCAGTTGGATGATATGACGGCGGAACATATTCAGTTTGTTCTCATCCCATCCTTTTTCAGGCGTATATTGCGTACCGGATAGTTCTCCACGTTTCAGCCATAGGGGAGAAGTCACTTTACCATAAGCATTGGAAGCATCTCCTACCATATAAGCGATTTTTTCTCCTTCATACCAACGCGGAATCCAGCCATATCCTTCCGTTCCAATCTTTTGAGTCATTCCATTTACCAAAATGCTGTTGTGTGCACGGGTGTTACGGTAAGAATACATACAATGATCGTCCGTAAAACCTGTACGATGTCCGCTGCTGTAAAAAATGGCTTTACCTCCATAGAATGTATTAAAAGCATTCTGATTGGCCAGTGCATGGGAAGTGGAACCATAAGAACTGGAGCGGAACGATAACATGGCATTCTTATCTATATCTCCCAAAGAGGTATTCATCGTACCGATTCCCGTTTCATTGAATACTTTTGCCATGGGTAGTTCGGCAAGAGTATGTCCTTCTTTGGGGAGAGCTTTTTTGGTTGTACAACGATACCAGGTCAAGTCTCCAGATTTTCCGAGGAAAGTTTTTTCCATGATATCCGGTTCCTTTTGCAGAATGGTACGTACATAAGCAGCCGCCCACGGATTATTACATTCACGTGCCAAGGCATCCGCATAACCTACTCGTGTACCGTTCGGCTTCATTTTGCTTTCATGTGAATTGCCTTGTCCGGCTGATTTTGAGAATGGAGGCTGCTGGTAGATGACGTAAAATGCATTGTTGTTATACCACGGATCAGCGAAGAAATCGAATCCGCTGATACGGGAGTAGAAAGCGGGAACTTCAATCAATGTGCGGAGATTGACCTGGAAATAAGAATCACCATTGTGCCATCCTCCATCCGCGTTGAGGCCCGGCAGACGGGATACCCATTCATTGTAGCAATAATCCACCCAGGTGGAAGCCATCGGGAGTTCGCCATACGTAGCAAATGCCGCCATATTCAAGATACGGAAAGTCATTTGCCAGACATGATTATCAGCAATGCGGTTTTCCAAGTGATTGACATATTCATGATAGAACTTCTTTCCATTGTCACGAATCGTTCTTAGGAGTAGTTTTCTCTCATTCGGAGTCAACAGATTGTACCATGCATCATACGCTGAAGTGCTCATGGACAGAATAGTAGAACGATTGAAATCTCCAGCAAAGTACTTACTTTTTTTCCAGGAAAGAATTTCGGAAAGACGCTTAATGCCTTCTTTGTAGTATACCTCATCTTTCGTTAACAGGTAAGCGCGTACCATGGCTTCGATATTTGCTTCTTCACGGTCTACAATCTTACGACTTTCCCGAATCAGGGCAGAACGATATTGAACAATATTTGTCAACTTGACAACCTGGGTTGTATCAATTTCTTCTTCCAGATGTTTCAGCGGGTGGTTCAGGCATTTATCGGCTTTTCGGATATAAGCCTGTGCCTCCGGATTGTTTTTATTCCGTTCGATGATATTATCCCAATCTTCGGCATCAAGCAAGATGCGGGGATGAGTCTTAGGCAATTTGGTTAATACTTCCTGTAGAGAAGGAGGGTTGAATGTACGTATGTGTTCGTCTATATAAAAATGATAAACAGGTGACCATTCTTCTTTTCCTTCTTTGTTAACGTAGGCATGTTGCCAATACCATTTCCCTTTTTCAAAGAGTTTGAATGGGTTGAAAAATGCCCATTTTCTTTCGGCGGTAATCACTTCCGATTTAAATTCGGGGTCGCGTGCAATACGGATGCGGTAGGTTACTTCGGGTTTGTAGTCCTCTTCTTCAACTCCGTCCAATACAGCACCGAGGTGCGGGAACTTATCCGGCCACATAAAACGTGGGGGATTGACAGTAATATGCTGTCCGTCCAGAGGCGAAGGCGTTTCGCGGACTTCATGCATCAAGGTCTGTTGAGTCAGACGCATGATTCCTTTTTGTGCATATCCATTGGCGAATAGCAGAAGGGTGAACAAGAGAAAAATAGATATTCGTTGTTTCATCATATAACTTTGCTTTTATTATTCATCGCTTTGTTATTCAGCGTTGTTTGAACAAATCTTTCAGACGAACAGTCTTGTTATTAATCAGTGGACATGCCCAGAAACCGATAAAGGTGATATATCCTACAAAAACAAGGATAAAGAGCATACCCGTACGGAGTGATGTTGCATCTGCCAGTGTACTTACAATCATCGGACCACCGGCACCACCTACAATTGCCGAGCATAGTATACCTGCGAATGAACCGTGGTGCTGTGACGCAGAGTTCAGTGCCAATGAGAATACGATGGAATACATCATGGAGATGCTGAATCCAACAGCAGGGAAAGCAAGCATGGATACTTCCTTACTTCCGAATAATGCTGATAATAATAGGATGATCGTCAGAATTCCGGAAATTTGCAACAATTGTTTACTGTCAATTAACTTGAGCAGAATCATACCTACCAGACAACCGGCTGTCATCAATCCCCAGAAATAGCTTACGGCCTGTGCACCGTCTGTTTGTGGGTTAACTCCATGATATTGTTCCAAGAAGGTACTCATGAAGATTGAAGTTCCCTGTTCCGTACTTACATAGCAGAAAATTCCCAGGAAAAACAGCCATACATATTTCTGTTTGAATAAAGCCAGATATGAATCTTTAGACCCGCTTTTCTCGTCTTCTTTCAACTCGATCTTGGGAAAACGGGATACACCGACAGCTATCAGCATGACCAATAGCAGGATTGTAAATACCCAATAAAGAGATACCCACGGCATTTCCCGTGGAGTGACATCGGCCAACAGGTCGATAAAGAAACCTTTACCTGCTGTATATGTTGCCGGATCAAGTTCACGAATTAGATAAGTATATACCAGAGGACTTAGGAAAGAAGCAATGCCAAACATGAACTGTGCCAGTTCGGCGATAAATGCATAGTTTTCTTCTCCTCCTACGGTACGTTGGAGTGGATTCAATACCGTTTGTAACATGGCCATTCCCAGTCCGATGATGAAAGAAGAAGCCAATAACATCGGATACGTGTGCATGCAGGCAAATAGGATGGTGCCGATAAACGGCATCAGAAATCCACCGAATAATATCGGCTTTTCACCGAAACGGTCGATGAGCAATCCGGCAGGGATAGACATGATGGCATAGGCCAGGAAGAAAGAAGTCGGGATAAATCCCGCCATTGCCAGGTCACTTAGATTGAAGTTGTGGATAATATCCGGAATGAGTGGGCCTAGAATATTGGTGATAAACGAGATGGTAAACCAGAACGCCATAATCAGCGCCAGCATCCCTAAATTTTTTCTCATAATCTTAAATAGTTGATAGTTGATAAATGATAACTGATAGATGGAAGTTGATAATTAATTGATGATTGAGTATTTGTATGTTGGGATAACTTTCATTTACTAACTATCATTTATCAGCTATCAACTATCATTTATTTTTGTTTTCATTTGAAAAAGAGTGAAGCGGCTCCAATACTTCCGGCCTTGTTTCCAAGAGCGGCAGCTATGATTTGAGTATTCACGGCACAGTCGGGGATGGCGTAACTGCGGGCTTTTTCGCTTACTTTCTGAATATAAAAGTCTCCGGCTTCGGAAAGTCCTCCACCGATCACAATCTTTTGAGGGCTGAAGATATTAATGAATCCTGCAATTCCATGTCCCAGAAAATCACAGTGTTCTTCCAGCGATAGTTGTGCAATCTTATCTCCTTGTTTGTAAAGGCGGACGATCAGTTCTCCATTAATCTCCTCATTCGGGTAGGAGATACCTGCGTCTATTATCCGTTGACTGAAACGGTGTACCAAGGCGGAAGTGGAAGCATAATGTTCCAGACAGCCGACGGAACCACAGGCACAAGGTTCGCCATTGGCAATGAGAGGCACGTGCCCCAGTTCTGTCCCCCGGTTGGCATAACCGTTGAACAATTTGCCATCGATGACTACTGCACCGCCAATGCCTGTTCCTACTGTTAGGAAAACAACATGAGTGGCTCCCTGTCCGGCTCCATACATTGTTTCTCCTAATCCCATCAGATTGGCATCATTTCCTAATAAAGCCGGGAGTCCGGTTTCCTTTTCAATGCGGTCCGCCAGATGTATGTTTTCCCAACCGTTGATGTTTTCCGCACCTCCCAGAACTATGCGGTTTGTAGAATCTACGATGCCCGGTGTACCGATTCCTATACCATTGATTTTGTAGCCTTGTTCCTGTGCAAAGGCTTTCACTTCATTGATAGCAGTAACCAACTGTCCGATGACAGCTTCTGCTGATACATCGGCTTTCGACGGTAACTTCCCTTGAAAGTAAAATACGCCTTCATTATCAATTAGGGCGTATTTTACAGAAGTTCCGCCAAGGTCAATTCCTATAGCGTATTCTTTTTCCATATCACCAAGTAATACTTAATACATAATACTTAATACTTAAAAAAATCACACTCTTTCTGCCCAAATCGGTGAACTCCAAGCCCATTGTCCGTCACGTTGGCGAACGCGTACATAGTAGTAGTCCGTATCACGTTGCGGGTCTTTATCTTCCATGTAGTGTTCCAGAGTGAAACAGCTTTCCGGCATAGCACGATTGAAAAGGATCGCCTCGCTCAACCAACCGATCATGAAGTGTGAACGTGAACCTTCGAGCAGCTCGCCCAACGTATGTTCAAACTTCTTGCCATTGAATTCGGCAATGATCTTACCGTCTTTGGGCATTTCCACATCCAGAATGACGGCTTGCATGGCTGCTGTAGTCGTATTCGGATTTTTGCTGCTATACATATCTAGTTCGGTTTCCTTGTTGCCAACGGATACGATACGGTTGACATGCGTGTGGAATTCAGTTTCACCTTCTTGCGGAGAAGTGAACGCTGCGCCACGGAAACAAGGAGTTACACTATGGATCTGTCCTTTGTCCACGGACAGTTTACCCTGCCAATGTACGTATTTCTCTTCACGATTCCAACCAAAATCAACTTTAACTTTGCAACGTACCGTATCACCTTCCGGGGCAATCGGAGTCAACGGGCCATTCATGCGAGCTAAAATCTGTCCGTTCTTGACAATATCTACATAGTCGATACAGCTTTCACCTGTAACGTTCAGATAGATACGGCGGCTGTTACCGCGAACCACGTCACCCATGAAAGCGTCGTTGAGGCGGAAGTCGATAATAATTTTATCACCGGTTGCGGCACATACATGGCGGGTGCGGAGAGCTTCCCAAATAGCGTCGCGAGTCAATGACGGAGCCATGACACCGATACGACCGTCGCCATAGCTTCCCGGATAACCGGAATGTTGATCGGTAGAAGCCATGATACCGAATTTGTTGCCTAATTCAAGACCATATTGAATGGTTCCTTCCCATTGGCGCGGACCCATATCGTGTAGATAAGGATAATCTCCCTGATCGCTTTCTGCCAGACCATGACGGGAATACATTTCTACGAATGGGGTAATATCTCCTTCGGTAAAGCATTTCCAGTTGTAACCGCGATAGCCGCCCTGGTAACCCATGTGATGTGGAGTAATAAATACTTTGTGTCCTTTTGCCTTCTGTTTCCAGTCTTCGATAGAAGTACATTCCACAAGCGGTGCGTCGAGATCATAATTCAATGCAACATGGTCACCATGTTCCATGCTGTGGGCCTCGTATCCGACAAAAGTAAGGAATTCACCTTCTTTATTATATTCATTCGTCATTTTTACGTACTTCTCATAACCGCCTTCACGCAAACGTTTGAAAGCTCCTGTGTGATAATCAATCACCCATTTCAGGCGGGGATCATCTGCTCCGGGAATATCCGGCCACATAGCATGAGGAGTGACACTGACAAAATCCAATTGTCCTTTCGCTGCTTCAAAAGCGTCGCGCATGTCGCCGTGTCCGTATGTGATGTTGCAATGGTTATGTAAGTCGCCCCAGTACATTTTGAGGTTACTGGCTGACGGCATAATCTTTTTTGCTTCTTTGCTTCCAGCTGCGCAAGAACCCAGCAAACTGCCTGAAGCTGCCAATCCGAGGAAAGACCAGCCTGTGTTTTTTAAAAACTTTCTTCTATCCATGGTTTTATCTAATTTATTCGGTAAACTAATAATGAAGCATATTAATTCTTATTTATATGTCCTCCTCTTAGCGGTTTTGCATTTGTCGGCGATCACCTTTAAAGAGGACTTTTTCCTTTTCATCCGGGTCAGTATCTTTGTACTGTTTTTGAGTGTCCTGAAGTAGCTCCATCAGCTCTTTTTGTACTTTAGCATACTCCGGTTTGCCGAAGACGTTGTTCATTTCTCTCGGATCAGCTTTCATGTCATACATTTCCCATTCGTCAATATCGTTGTAGAAATGAATTAGTTTGAAATCTTGTGTACGGATGCCATAGTGACGTTTTACAGAGTGTTCTGCAGGGTATTCGTAATAATGGTAATAAGCAGCTTTACGCCAGTCGGCCGGGGTTTTGCCTTCGTTGACCAATATCGGTTTCAAAGAAGCTCCTTGAATATCTGACGGAATATCTACTCCGGCAAAGTCGAGGAAGGTAGGAGCAAAGTCTACATTCATGCTGATTGCATTACTGGTACTTCCTGCTTTGATTGCTTTCGGGTAACGGATGATAAGAGGCATGCGCTGACATTCTTCATACATGAAGCGTTTGTCAAACCAGCCATGTTCGCCAAGAAAGAAACCCTGGTCGGAGGTGTAGACAATGATTGTATTGTCTAGTTCACCAATCTTTTCGAGATAATTCAGTAGTCGGCCGATATTTTCGTCTACTGCCAGAACCGTAGCCAGATAATCGCGCATATATTGTTGATATTTCCAGCTGATTAAAGATTTGCCTTTCAAGTCACCTTTGCGATATTCGGCAATGCGCCCGGCGTATACAGAATCCCATTTATCCTGAACTTCAATTGGCATACGTTTATATACACTATAAAGACGGTTGGTTGTATCTTTCAGCATTTCTTCACGAGTCATCAATTTGAGATCCCAGTCGTTTGTCAACGTGTGCTCGATAGACATATCCTGCTCGCGAGCAGCTCTTCCACGACCTTCGTAGTCGTCGAACAGATTAGCCGGTTCCGGAAAAGTTGTATTGTTGAATATGCCCAAATGGCGGGGAGCGGGCATCCAGTTACGGTGTGGGGCTTTCTGGTGATACATCATGCAGAACGGTTTGTTCTTGTCACGTCCTTCAAGGAATTTAATTGCTTTGTCGGTAATAATATCCGTAGCATATCCTTTTTCTACGATATGTTTTCCGTCTTCCCAGAAATCAGGATCGTAATAGTCACCTTGCTCATGTTGGCCGCTAAGGATACTCCAATGGTCGAAACCTTGCGGTTCGCTGATGAGATGCCATTTGCCAATCATGGCAGTCTGGTATCCGGCTTGCTGAAGAAGTTTGGGGAATGTCTGCTGATCGCCGTTGAATGTACTTGCATTATCGGTAAAACCATTTTCGTGACTGAACTTGCCGGTGAGGATGCAAGCGCGCGAAGGTCCCGAAAGAGCATTGACAGCGTAACAATTATCAAAGCGAATACCTTCATTGGCAATCCGGTCCATATTAGGAGTTTGAATCAAATTTCCTCCATAACAGGACATCGCTTGAGTGGTGTGATCATCCGTCATCATGAAGATAATGTTCGGCTGTCTGACTTCTTCTTTCTTTTGGCTGCTGCAAGAAACGAGACTTAGTGCTGCCAATGGGAGGAGTAGGGTAGAGGAGGTGTAATAGTTTTCCATAATGATAAGAAGCCTCTCCCAAGAAAAGGGGCAGGGAGAGGCTTTGAGGCTTTTTATAGTTTGTATTTTAATGACTGTTTCTTTCCGTTTACTTTCACTTCTACTTCCAGACCGTTTTCATCGAACGCTTTGTTCTTGAATTTAGCGTCAAATTTAGGGGCATCTGCGCTTTTCTTAACCGGGTAGATAACAGTGATGTAACGTACAGCTTCTTCGCCGTCTTTTCTCACGTTGAACGATACATTCATACGTTTGTAGCGTTTGCGATAAGCTGTTGAACACCATCCTGGTTCTTTCTTCATACTCATGCCAGCAGGGCCAAAGCATTGCAGTTTCATATTGCTTCCATCCTCAAACTGTGTCAGGAACGTCATGTCTTCGCGGCTGTTGGCAATTTCTCCTTTCGGCATCTGATAGTGAAGATTGATAGAACCTTTACCGCTACCTGCCATTTCATCTACAATGACAAAGTAAGTGTTATTAACGAAGAAAACAGAACGACGGTGTTTCAGATTCTTGTAACTCGGATTTTCAGTCACTAAAGTCTGGATAGCACCTTCCGGTTGCCATAACTTAGTAACAGATTCTGTTGTCTCGAGATTTTTGTTGTCCAAGGTTACTGTGTTGTGAACACAAGTCTGACGGTGCCAGTTGCGTTGTTCCATTACTTCGCCTTCACCGGCGTATACATACGAACCTGAATCCGGGAACAAATTCTTGCCGTTGAACCAAAGTTCAAATGTACCATTATCCGGCTGACAGTGCCAAAAAGCTTTCGGACCTGCCTTTACTACCATTTGGGTAGCATCCATTCCCCATGAATTACGGAATACAAAGAAGCCTGATTTCAGGAAACCTTTAGACATATAATCCGGCAATGCACCTTCTTTTCCTTCTGTAGCAAAGTATTTGATTGCCTGGTTCTTCGGGAACAGTTTGCTCCATGACTTGTAGTTTTTCACCATTTCTTTCTTTGTTGTCAACTTGGCGTCGCTGAAACATGGATTGGTGTAATCAGGGAAAGAAATGTTTGCATAGAACATAATCATGTTTTCAATGGTATCCAAATAATCTTGAGGGAATTCCTTACGGAATCCGTTGGCATCTGCGATACCTAAAGCTTTACAGAAAATGTTAATAGCTGCCAGATGATAATGTGGATCAAGTTCGAACTGTCCGCCATCTTCGTATACCTGTACGTGAATTTCACGGTTCAGAATGTCGATACCACTTTTTCTCCAAGCCGGAGCATCTTTGAATTCAGGGAAAAAGGCACCTGCATAAATCATGCGTTGAGCTTCAAACAGTAAATGGTTGCCTTGATCCGAGTAATTAGCAAGGATATGTACAGCATGTTTGTAATAGTTCACCAGGAATTCTGTCAGGAAGTCTGGAGTGAAAGAAGGGGAGGGGAGGAATAACTGGAACTGTGAAGTCTGGTCTTGCAGACGATTACTCACTTCCAGAGGACGCCATGCAAAACGTACGTTTTCTACTTCACCTTTGATTTTTCCATCACTTACCAGCTCATATTCTTTCTTGTCCATCTTCACCAACGGATTCTTTTTAATCCAATCGATATACTGGTGTGCCCATTCTTTAGCATATTTTTCATCACCGGATATGCGGTAAGCTTTTCCCATCGGAGTGAACCATTTGTGACGATGCAACTGCCAGCGCAGCTCATTATCTTTCACCGGCCAGTATTGCCAGTTGATATCTTCTCCATAATTGTAAGAAGGTTGATAACCTTTATGTACGAAGAATGTATGTTTCAATCCATCATCTGCCCATTGCTGTTCTTCTTTGCTGATGGTCACTTTGTTCAGATTAATATCCGGAGTTTTTACGTTGGTACGTGCACGGTAATAGTCCAGTAATGCTTTGGCAGCATCCTCATCTTTACCCTCCTGATGCAAAGCTTTTACTTTCTCCAGTCCCGGATAATCCAGGTTAAGGAGAGAAAAGACTTCACTTTTCAGTTCTTGGGCGTAACCCTTGCTTACGAAACATGCGATTGCAAGCAAAATGATGTACTTTAAAGTTTTATTCATGATATAATAGGTGTTATAATTTTATGTATTAGATATCTTTGTAGTTGATACCTTTCAGATTCATGAATCTCTTCAATGCTTCCAGATAATAGTAGTCAGCATAGTTCAGTGGAGTGTCGATTTCAGAACCATTGGGTAGTGAACCTACGGAGTGCATCAAAATGAATCCTTGATTGTCACCCACTTTTGCGAGATACGCATCACTTGACAAACTCTTCAGAATCTTTTCCGCATAATCCAGATATTTCTGTCCATCGGGAACCATTGTGCTTAGTTCGATCATTGCAGAAGCAGTGACAGAAGCAGCAGATACATCACGTGGAGTTTCTTTGGTTACAGGAGCATCATAATCCCAATAAGGAATAGCGTCGTCTGTTTTTACGCGATCCATAATCATATCGGCTATGTCCTTTGCAAAGTTCAGGAAGATACTATCATTTGTTTCGCGGAAACAAGCGGTGTATCCGTATACAGCCCATGCCTGTCCGCGTGCCCATGAAGAATCATCGTTCTTGCCTTGGTGGGTTTGTTTTCGTTCTACTGTACCATCGCTATTATAGCTTACTACATGCCAGCAAGTATAATCCGGGCGGAAGTGATTATGCATGGTTGTCATGGCATGCTTGATAGCGATGTCTTTATATCTATTGTCACCTGTCGCCTTTGCTACATTGAACAGAAGATCAAGGTTCATCATATTGTCGATAATAACCGGGAAGTTCCATGTTCCGAAATCCCATGAACGGATAGCGCCGATAGAGTCGCTGAAACGACCGCAGAGGTTATCGGCAGTTTCTCTCATCACAGCGGCAATGGTGTCGTTGGGTGAAAGACGCTCTGCATTGCCATAGCTGCAGTTGACCATGAATCCCAAATCATGCGTACCTTTATAATAGCGTACCGGATTCAGTAGATTTGTATATTGGATGGCTTGAGTTTTCAGTGTATCGTTTCCTGTCAATTCGTATGCATACCACAGTGAACCGGGGAAGAAACCGCTCGTCCAGTCATAAACGTTGCAGAGGCGACGTTTGCCTAATTGCTCGGCAGTAGGTTGTGCACGTAGTGAATCTTTAAATGTTAATGAATCTCTTTCCAACTGACGGCAAAGGAAATCCATGTCATAGCCGGTACGGATGGAGCGTGGCAACATCCCTGTACCACTAACCTCTTCAGCAGAAAGTTGTAATTGGGCAGAAGCTACATCCAGTCCTTTTTTTATCCAACTGTAGTCTTCCTTTGGGGGTATCTGGCACGACGCAAGTGCAATACTAACCGAAGCAAAGAGAACAAGTTTCTTTTTCATGTTATTCATTTTAAGTAATTGTTTTTAGAAGTTTTGTAACTGATGCAAAAGTAACCGAAAGACTAAACTTTCCGTTGCAGGATTGTCCAAAAGGTGTTTGAACCTTGCTTTTCAAGTTTTGATTTTGTTGAAAATGGTTTTAAATTTCTCCAATATGCCCTATCTAAGGCATATTGGAGAGAAATTATGTTTCTATTTTAAATCAATTATTTACCCCAGCCCGGATTTTGATTGAACTTTTTCATCAGGTCTAAATCTCGTTGTGGAATAGGGAGTAATTCATGTTTACCTTTCTTCGTAAAGGTGTAGGCTATAAAATTACCTTCTGGATACCAACCCACAATATCTTTGTACGTATTAACAATTGATTCATAATAAATTCCCCAACGCACTAAGTCTTGACGACGTTGACCTTCAAAAGCTAGTTCATAAGCACGCTCATTTTGAACGGCCTTTTTGAAGTCTTCATATGACATTGTTTTTAGATCAATTGCAGAATTGCCTGTTAGATAAGGTTTCCCATATCCGCGACGACGTACCATATTAATTGCAGCTAATGCATCACTGGTTGGTCCATTATGACACTCGTTTAAGGCTTCAGCATAAAGTAGGAGGACGTCTGCATAACGAAGAATATACCAATTTATGTTTGACTTATCTTTGTTTAATAGTGAGTTGTGTTGCTCAACATATTTTTCGGTATCCCATTTTGCCGGAGTGTAAATTTGTTTGTTTTTCTGTCCTGCACTTGGATCTTCTAATTCACTTTCTTTGACGTATAATATTTTATTTGGAGCATATTTGTAGTTGGCAATTGATAGATCACGACGCAAATCATTGGGCTCTTTTTCTTTCCATCTTAGATAAAAAGGGTGTATAACTTTTACGTTTGCTGAATTACTAGCACGTTTACCTTCAATTTCAGATACGGCTACTCCATTCCATTTGCCGATACGACCACATGGATCTTCACTTGCGCTACCTGTAACAGTTGGAGCAAAGAAACTAACTTCAATTAAGCTTTCCGCAGGATCCCAAACACCATTACAAGTGTTTTTCCATAACTGTTCATAGCTATCTAACAAACGGTGTTTACCAGAATTGATGAGTAAAGAAGCGGTTTGAGCAGCCAGTTCCCATTTACTTGTATCCTTTAAGGGGGCACCCGCCCATGTTGCATACACTCTGGTCAGTAATCCTAATACAGCTCCTTTAGATAAACGGAATTTATTATCTCCCCGAAGTTCATCTTCAGTTGCATAGGGAAGTACGTCAATAGCATATTTCAAATCATTTTCAATATACTTATATACATCTGTGGGATCTGCTTGCACAAAGGTTTCTGGATTCTTATAAGATTCAGACGTACTTGTAATGAGTGCTATGTGTCCATACCACCGTACTAGTTCAAAATAATATAATGCTCTCAATCCCCGTGCTTCTGCTAAATAGAGTTTTGCTAATGCTTGGTCTTCAGTGTTATAAGTTATCATTTTTGCTTCTAATCTTTCTATAAAATCATTGGCGTCATAAATAGCGTTATATAGTGCAGCCCAAGTGTTTTGTACATATGAATTACTCGTAGTAAATGCGTTTGCCGGATAATCCCGGAAACTATTAGTTGTATTACCTTCGCATTGGGCCAAATCATTGGTTATGTCAAAGTATATAGATAGGTTTAAGGCATACATGTTGTCGGAAACCATATCTCTGTATACACCTAATAATACATTTTTAGCTTCTGTCGCGTTATTCATGTAGTTGTTTTTTCTGATTTCAGAACGTGGATCTTCGTCCAATAGGTCAGAACATGAAGTGAAAGGCAGAATGCACAAAGCTAATGTCGAAATATAATATACTAGTTTTTTCATTGTCTTTCTTTATTTAAAATTGAATATCAAGTCCGAATGTAAATACTTTGCTCTTAGGATAAGCTCCCCAATCCAGTCCTGGTGTCATCGGATTGCTGGCAGCTGAACTGACTTCAGGGTCGTATCCACTGTATCCGGTAATACAAAATAGGTTTTGCGCACTAGCATATACACGAAGTTTGGATATATATGCTTTCTTAGTCCATTTATGAGGTATAGTATAACCCAAGGTTAGGTTTTTCAATCGTAGAAATGAGCCATCTTCTACAAAACGGGAATATACATCTCCTTTTACATAGCCTTTTAAAGAAGGTACTTTGTTGGATGCATTCGTTTCTGTCCAACGGTCTGCAACTTCTGCTAGCATATTGTATCGTTCGTCTTGTGAGCAAGTGGCGAATAAACGAGTGGCATTATACACATCATTTCCATAGTTGAATTGCAGCATGAAACTAAGATCTACTCCATAGAAATTGAATGTGTTAGTGATACCACCGAACCATTTTGGCATAGCGTTTCCGATTACAGTACGGTCTCTGGTATCAATAATGCCGTCTCCATTCTGGTCTTTGTATTTTACAACACCAGGTGCTACTCCTTGTGTATAACGTGTATTATTAGTAATCCCGGGTTTTAGTACTTTTTGCCCTCCCGGAGTTGTATAAAAATCGTTGGCTTGATAAATTCCATCAAATTCATAACCGTAAATAAGACCTAATGATTCTCCTACAATAGCCCGATAGTCTGATTGAGTGAAGTTTGTTTTATCAAAATTAGAATATGCTTCAGCATAATTGGCTCCTGAAGATAAAGCTTTCAGTTCATTGCGGATAAATGAAATATTGAAATCTGTAGTCCATAGAAAATTTCGTTTCTGAATATTTGTACTGTTGACACTTACTTCAATACCCCTGTTTTGTATTTTACCAATATTCTGCATTTGTGATGAGAAGCCAGTTACGTATGCTAAGTTTTGGGCCAATAACAAATCTTTGGTGTTTTTGATGAAAAAGTCTGCTGTTATGTTCAAACGGTTAGCGAAGAAGCCTAAATCTATTCCGAGATTGGTAGTCGTTGAACCTTCCCATTTCAAATTATTATTTTTCAGATGTTTGGGGTTCAACACGGTTGCGGTGCTGTTGCCTATACCATATTTACTTAAAGAATATAAATCGAGAGATAGGAAGTTAGCAATCCGGTCGTTACCTACAGTACCCCATCCCAGGCGTAGTTTCATATTTGAAAGGAACGGTAAATTCTCTTTGATAAATTTCTCTTCGGAGATACGCCAAGCAGCAGAAAATGAAGGAAAGAATCCCCATTTGTTTTTGTATGAGAACACTGTAGAGCCGTCAGCACGTACAGTCGCCGTTAATAGGTATCTGTTGTCATAGCTATAATTACCACGGGCAAAGAAAGATAGCATGGTTTTATCAGTGAAAGAAGTCGCAACTTTACTAGGGGTGGCACCTAATCCAAGATTATCATTTTCCATTTCATCAGTTGGAAAGTCTTTTGCCTGTCCCAGTAGATATTCTGTGCTTTTGTACGAAATCTCTTCACCTAACATTACATCATAACGATGTTTTTTAATTTTCTGTTCCCAAGTTAATTGATTATAGTTTGTCCAACGTTTGTCACGTCCCATTTGAGTTTCTCCATAAGGCATTCGGCCATTTGTAATCGACTGGCGTGATTTCTCTTGATAGAATATATCTGTACGGCTGTTGTTAGTATTATATGTTCCGGCTGTTTTAAATGTCAATCCCTTTATAATCTTATAAGTTAATGACATATTTGCAGTCCACATTTCATTTCTTTTGTTATTTGTCACAGATTCAGCTTGAACGATAGGATTCATTTGTGCCAGACTTTCTCCGCTTTCCATCATGATAGGGTCTATGGCACTTGCCAATAGTTCTTCATTGGTCATTCTTAATCCACCGGTAGGACGAGCTCTTAATACTTGTGCCAACATATTGAAGCGTCCGCTATCACCGGAAGTTCCTGCTCCCATTTTATTCGTGTTAGCATAATTAATAGTAGCATCTAAGGTGATTTTCTTTGTGATTTTCTGGTTGACACGGAATTTACCTGTAGTTTTAGTGAATCCACTATTTTTAAATATACCGTTTTCTTTATAATGTGAGAATGAAGCTGAATATTTCGTGTCTTCATTACCACCCGTTATCGAAACATTGTGATCTTGTGACCAAGTTGGAGTGAAGGTCTCATCTTGCCAATCTATCGGACTAACTCCGATATAGTCATCTAGTGTCTGGTATCTGTATGGAACGCCATTTTCATCTTCTCCTTGTTTGTAGTAATTAGGAATATATTGCGCTTTTTGTTCACTTTGTAATTTTACAAATTCATATGGATTCAATACATCTAATGTTTGTGCGATTTTACGGTAGCTTGCCGAACCATTATAACTAATAGAGGGCTTGCCGGATTTTCCGGATTTTGTTGTGACTAATACAACGCCATTTGCTGCACGGGCACCATAGATAGCGGAGGAAGAAGCATCTTTTAATATTTGAATAGATTCAATGTCAGAATTGGATAAATAATCAATGTTGTCTACTTGAAACCCATCAACAATGTATAGTGGAGAAGCATCACCATTTAACGTTCCTACACCGCGAATTTTAATGTCGAATCCAGCACCGGGAGTACCATCTGTTTGGGTAATTTGTACACCGGCTACCTGACCTCCTAATGCTTCCATAACGGAGCTACTTTTGAAACCTTCAATATCTTTAGAAGCGACAGAAGCTACTGAACCAGTCAAGTCATTTTTCTTCATGGAACCATATCCCACTACTACGACTTCTTCCAGCATGGCATTATCGGGAAGTAATTTTATAGAAAGGACTTTTCCCGATTGAGCTTTTACTTCTTGTGTTTGATAGCCAATATAGCTAATAACCAACGTTGCGTTTTTGCCGGCTTTAACTGTAAACTTACCATCTAAGTCAGTCGTTGCCCCGGTTTGAGCACCTTTCACTCTGACTGTTGCTCCAATAAGAGGTAAATCAGTTTCGTCTACTACAACTCCTTTGATGTCTTGCGCTGAAACGCAAATTGTAATGAGGAGAGCTAAGAGGGTGAACCACCCTCTTTTGCTGATTGTTTTATTTAATATATTATACATAGTATATTTACTTTTTTAGTTTAGAAATTTTCGTCAAACCAAATTAATATAGGGAATATCTTGGAACCGTTGTTTATATTATTTTCATTTTTGTCTTTTGTAAACGTCATTTGTCCTATCATTATTCCATTTGCATAACTGCTGGCAGGTGCTTCTCCTTCATTAGATAAATTATCGTCGCCATACCATTTATTTGCATTAATCTTAACTGCGAATGTTTCGGGAATTACATAACCTAAAGGTTTGGTAAGATCTCCGGTATTTTTATAATATGACATTGGGCTCTTTTCTCCGTAGTTAGGTACTCCACTTCCATAATAGTTGCGCCATACTTGATTCATAAAATAAGATTCGTCAGCTGGAGTAGTGACTCCTCCAGTCGTCTTATTCGTACTAATAGCACCACTTTTGTGGGATTTAGGTCCATTCAGATTATAATAGAAGAATGAACGACGATAGTCTAATAATAACTGGGATGTGTCGCTTATACCACTAATTACAGGATTTGTTGAAGTCCCGCCCCTATTTGGATTCACTTTGAATACAAATGGAGTGTATTCGATAGTAACGCCACTAGATGCGGCAGCGTAATCAAAAGCCACTGGTATTTTAAGAGTTCTTTTTTCTTCTCCTGATCCGGCAGAAGCTTCTATAATAAGTAGAGCGACTGGTGAATCTGTTGATATGTAGTCATCAGCAGATAGAGTTATCTTACCTGTATTTGGATCAATGGTAGCATTTGCCATGTTACGTTGACTTGTAATTTTCCAAGTGATGTTGATTCCCTTACCATCCAAATTAGTGGTAGGCATTAAATTCAAAGCAGCTAGGCTAGCACCATCTTTTACTCTATATTGTGAGGCTTCCTTCGTTTTGTCAAGACCTAAATTGTTTCCATAATAAATATATTGGATGTCGTTGGGATTTTCCTTTATATTTAATGTAAATGTTGCATTCTGGCTACCTTTATTATTAATTGCTTGTACGGTAATAGTATAAGTCCCTATAGGGATCGTATTATTCTTTTCAGCTTTAATAGCTCCGGTCTCACTATTGAGTAGTAATTTACCATTCCACTTCGGATCTGGATCTACAAATGAAAATTGTATATCATCTCCTTTTAGCCCTTCTGAAGGAGCGACTGAAATACTTGTATATTGCACTCTTTCTACATTAGTATATGAGAAGTTTTCAATAGGAGCGATATATCCTACCGCAGATAGTGTAAAGGCACCTTCCATTACTATACCTTCTGGTGCATATTCATTGATAACTTTTATATCAATCACATAATCAGTTCCATTTATCATTCCATGATTTGCTGCTACGGATAATACACCGGTTGTCGGATCTATTTTTATTTTATCTGTAGCAGGTGTCACTTTTTCAATACTGTAAATCAAACCTTCTGTTGAGCCTTTTAGTGTTGGTATAGGGCTGGTATAGCTTGTCGGTCCACTTGAAACGGATTCTTCTTCTATTTTTCCCTTATTTTCAGAGTTGTAAGTTACTGATAATGGTTTGGAAGTTATATTGAAAGTAATTGCATTTTCAAATATACCTTCTCCAGCAAGCGTAGTTAGTTTTAAAGAAACAGGATAAATGCCAGGTTGCATTTCTGCTGTTTTATCTTTATTGATTGAGATAACACCCGTGTTGGATATTTTAAAAAAGTCGCTATTTGGTCCTTTTGCGATCGCATAAGTTCTGATAGACACATGCTCTCCTTCAGTGGTGACTTGGGCAGTTGCTTTAGATTCTCCAACTTCTTGGAAATTAACCTTTATATAGTTAGGTTCTACTTTGATACCATCAGGAACAGGAGCCATCATGTTTATTGCAATTGCATCTTTAAATTCATGATAAGAGCCATTGGACTTACACCCAATTGAAATGCTATAAAGACCTACTGCTAAATTCTCCGTATTAGTGATTTCAATAGAGCCTTTATTAGGATCTATGATGAAACTTTCACTCGAACATACTTCTCCGTTAAGAGTGATATTGGTTATGTTGAATTCTGATGGCGTACCTCCGACATACGTTGGAGGATTTACAGTGTAACTCATTGATGGCCCTATATCAGTTACACCATAGTAATAGACTGCAAAACCGATAGTATTCGTTGTCTCTGTATCTTCACAAGAGATACCTATAGCACTTAAAGTAGCTATAGACAAGGTTATAAAGAATCTTGTTGTTAACTTTTTTAGATTCATTGTTTTTATAATATTAGTTAGTTATTATAGTGTATAGCTTAAATTATATTCTTCGCCATTGACTGTGACTTTGATAGAACTTCCGTTCTCGCTGTAATTTTCATCTGTAAATTCGGCAGATATGGTAGCTGATGCGGCATCTGCAATAGGTAAAATTACTGTGATAAAACGAACAGCTGTCTCTTTAGCTCCCTTTCTAAGTGTTACCGTATATCCTTTGCGATTAATTGAAGTGTCGATATCATTGGATAGCTTTCCATTGAATGAAGTTGCAGCGTCAGTGATATTCTTGCTGGCAAATGTTCTCATTATAATGTTGTTTCCGTCAGCAAAAGCAGTATGAGCTCCAAACTGGTTTAAGTCAAGAACTACTTCTTCATCAGTTCCTGGGCAGAGGTTGAAATTTAAATTGTATTTTTTTCCGTTATCAGCTCCATACCCTTCATCTATAAGAACAAAGAATTCTTTATCTACATTATTCTTATTTACATAGAAAATGGCACGGCGATGAGATAAGGTTTCGTAGCTTGCATTTTCTGTTACTACAACATCCACATTATTTTGTGTTTCCATTTTCAGAAAACGTCCTTCTGTTGTTGTAATATTATTCGCATAGATAGTCATTGTGTTGTGCCATTTAGTTTGGCGGAACTCATTACGCTTAGCTTCATTGCCACTATATGCGAATACTCCTGAATCAGGGAAAAAATTACGTCCGTTACGATATAAACTGAATGTACCATTATCTGGTTGACAGTGCCATTTGTCATCCGGATTATAGTTGTTTTTTAGAATCAACATAGTGGAACCTGCGTCCCAACCGTTACGTAAGATATAATAACCGGAATATTTGTAGGCTTTGGTTAAATAGGTGGGTTTTTCCCCCTCATTTCCTTCGGTAGCCATCCACTTCATGTTTTCATTATCGGGAAACATCTCAACATAGCGTTTGAAGTTCTTGATTAATACGCTCTTTGATAAACGTGCTGACCGGGTATCATTGAAATTATCCATTGTATAGTCAGGGTAAGTGATATCCATGATAAACTCTGTAGCTTTACGTAATGACTCCATATAATTGGCAGGAAATTTATTAGCCTTATTGTTTTTTTGAGCTACTTCGTAAATATTGTAAAAATCGGATATTGCACCAATATGATAACTTGGGTCAAGCTCATAATGTACACCGTCTTCATTGAACTGTTCTTGTACTTGAGTATTCAGCTTATTAGCTCCTTCTTCTAACCATGTGGAAGCATTCTTAAATTCGGGCAATAATACGCCTGCCATAGCTACTGCATATGCTTGTGTTACTAAAATATTACTATCTGCATAGTAGTTTTTGCGAATGTTTTCCACTTCATCAGAGAACTGACTTAGAAAGATTGATAACCAAGCTGGAGTGAAGTTGGAAGAATACATATAATAAGTCATCAATTCTATTTGTGAAGTAACGCGTTCTGCTACTTGCAATCCGATCCATGGATAATAATCATTAGGAGTGATACCGTCTGGGCATGGATAATTCGCCATCCAATTTGAATAAACTTCAATCCATGATTTAACATATGATTCATTTTGAGTGACCCGATAAGTTTTGGCTTGGGGGACCATCCATTGATGACGATGAAGCTGATATTTGAATTCGTTGTCTGTTATACCACTAGGAATATAATTCCAATCAATTTTTCCATCTTTATTTTTAAAAGAGTAATAGACATTGTCGGCATCAGTTTCACCTTTTTTCTCCTGAAAGTTACGAATGTAAAATCGGTATTCTAAAGCTTGCTCTGCCATATTTTGCTCGGAAGCGGATGCTGTTGTACTAATAAGAGATATGTTAGGGTTGATTACCTCTGTTCGCAAACGATAATATTCTAGCAGTGCTTTAGCTGCTTCGTAATATTCTTCCGCTTGATAGTGCTTTTTAACTTCTTCCAATCCGGGATAGTCGAGGTTGATGACATCAAAAAGTTTTTTTTCAATACCATTTTCGAGGGATGGTTTGGATGTTGTTCCTTCTTTGTTGGGTTCTCCAATGATTAATTCGTCTTTGTCGTCTGTGCAATTAGACAGAAAGAACATTGCGAATAAACAAATAAAGATGTTCTTCATACTTTATTAGGTTTTAATTATTAAAAGTTATATTTTACTGTTTGCAAATGTAATCTGTTTATTTAGAAATAGTGATTGGTCTTGTTCACACTTTGTTCAAAAAATGATTTTTTGATATTAATATTGTTGAATCATATATCAATAATGTCTAAAAAAATGTTTTTTAGGCTGATAGTAAGTCTTTTATATATCATAATGTAAACTTTATCCTGTTCAATTCATGAAATAAACTAATTCATTTTGGTGCGGAAATGAGCTAAATAATCATTTATTTTTAGGCATAAGAACAAAAGAACATAAATGCTGCGCTTTGAAAATTATTTCAGTTGCTTATTGAACTGCTATTTTATTTTTTGTTCTTATGTTCTTCTGTCTGAATTAAATTCCCGTTTAACCAAAAACTGCCTGGTTTGGAATCAATTGGCACTAATGATTTTATTAGTTATTTTTAAGCAATCGTTTACCTATTAATAGGTATTTCATTTCCTAAGGAGTTTTCGTTTGACAATTGTCAAGCGATAGTTCAACATATGTCAAGCGTTCGTTCAACAACTGTCAAACGAAAACTTCTTAGGCAATTGAAAAAATAATATAAGCAAGAGAAAGAAATAAAAGCTGCATATTGACGAGTTATTGTCAGCGATAGTATTGGGGGCTATTTCCATACCGAAATGAATTAGTTCAAATCCGTGCGGGAAAGAAGAAAAGCGCTACTTTATATATTGGTGTATGTGCAAAACTTCACCTTGTACTTACAATAGGAATTCTTCTATATTATCAGGAGTAATCACTGTGAAAGTAGCTTCCGGATTTATCAAAAGAACAAAATTCAAGCTTTTTTCTTCAAATCCAAAAATATCATGGTTTTTGTGGATTGTATTCCGTAAAAAACATGATATTTTTGGATTTGCTTTGCTGGTTACTTATCCTTTTGCTTTCTTAATATACTCCGTAGGCAAACATCCGAAATACTTCTTGAAACTCGTAGCAAAATAAGACGGCGTATTGAAACCTACCATTGTGCTGACCTCTGCTATTGTATAGCGGCCATCCTTCAGTAATTTTGCCGCTTCGTTGAAACGAATCTTGCGTATAAAGTCAATAGTCGATTCGCCTGTGATGGCTTTCAATTTAAGATGCAGATTAGAACGACTCATATTCATTTCTCTGGCAAATTCGTCAGTAGAGAATTCAATATTATCCATATTCTTTTCTACAATCGCTACAGCACGTTTTAGTAAAGCTTCATCCATGGCGTTAAACGTAATCTTTTCCGGTTCCACTTCCAGGGATTTGGAATACCGTTCAAGCATACGTCTACGGGTACGCATCATATTCTGTATCTTCGTAGTCAGGATAGCAAGTGAGAATGGTTTCGGGATGTAATCATCCGCACCCATTTGCAGACCTTCCATCTGGTCTTTGACTTCGCTTTTAGCAGACAGGATAATCACGGGAATATGACAGGTACGGATATTTTGCTTCACATTCTTGCATAATTTGATACCATCCATCACAGGCATCATGACATCAGTTACAATGATGTCAACTTCATTGTCTTTCAGTTTTTCCAAAGCTTCTTCACCATTTCCGGCTTCCAGCGTATTGAAGAGTTCGGCTAGTCCGCTGCTAAGATAATGGCGGATTTCATTATTGTCTTCTACAATAAGAATAGTGCCACGCTTCTTGTCACCGCCTTCGATCGTTTCGTTTTCGACCTTTTCCGTATCAATGAAATACATTTCTTTCGAGTTGGTGGAATATACCTGTCCTTCCTCATTCAGAGTGTCATTAGAAGCTAGTTCGGAGGGTTTGTAGGTATTTATGTCTTGTGGCAGATAAACAGAGAAAGTACTGCCTTTACCCTCTTCACTATCCAGTTCGATACGACCATGGTGCAATTCTACCAGGCGTTGTACCAGTGAGAGACCGATACCACTTCCTACGTGCTCACTCTCTATCTGATAAAAACGTTCGAATATTTTTCCCTGTTTATTGATGGGAATACCAATACCGGTATCACTAACTTGCAGTACCAACCAATTATTTTCCTCTTTCAATGTCACAGTAATGCTTTGACCGCTTTCCGTATATTTGAAAGCATTTGAAAGTAGGTTATTAACAATCAGTTCCAGATAATTAGGATCAAAAAGTTCCTCTTTATCTTCCAATTCGGAATGGAGAGTATAGGTAATCTTTTTGTGGCGTGCCAGTTTATCATAAAACAAGAAATTATCTTGTATTAGTTGATGCGCATTCTCTCTCTTTGCTTTCAGCTCGAAAACTCCCAATTCGGCGCGGCGATAATCCATCAATTGATTGACAAGATGTAGCAGGCGATTAGCGTTGCGTTGGATATATTCCAGCTGATTACGAGTCCAGCGGTCACTGATCTTATTGATTATTTCTTGTAGAGGAGCTAAGATAAGAGTCAACGGCGTGCGAAGCTCATGGGAAATATTGATGAAGAAACGCATCTTCATCTGGTTGATTTCTTCTTGATGTTCCTTGTCCCTACGTTCAATCTCCAGCTCTGCTTCCATGCTTTTACGCATCCAGAAGAAGCGGAAGACGAAAGTGATAAAGCCGATAAAAATAGCGAGGAAAAGCACGATTGCCCACCAGGTCTTGTACCATATAGGGAGAACAACGATTTCCAACATCGTAGGAACGGTATTCCATTTCCCGTCACTATTAGCAGCTTTTACCAGAAAATGATAAGTACCTTGTGGCAAGTTGGAATAGGAGACAGTACGTTTGTCTGTCAGATAATACCACTCTTTATCATATCCTTCCAATTTATAAGCGAAAGTATTGTGTTGACCTGAAATATAGTTGGATACCACAAATTCAAGCGTAAAAGCCGTTTGCCATGATTTTAGCGTGATACTTTCTGTTTCATTGATATTCTTAGTCAAGATACCGGTTTCATCATCCGGACGGACTGTTTTGTTAAACAGTTGAAGTTTAGTAATGACTACCGGAGGAGTGTAAGGGTTGTCCAGTAGGAGTTCCGGGCGGAAAGTTGTGATACCGTTGATACCCCCGAAGTACATTTGCCCGTTAGAGGTGCGGCAGAATGAAGAAGTATTAAACTGATTACTTTGCAACCCGTCGGATTCCGTAAAATTGCGGAACTTCTCTGTCTCCGGATTGAAACAGGAGATACCACGGTTGGTGCTTACCCAGAGACGCCCAAAGGTATCTTCCAGAATACCGTAAACCACATTATTGGGTAAACCGTTAGCAGTCGTATATCGTTTGATTTTCTTCTCTTTTTCATTAAAACAGTAGAAACCTTCACGCGTACCTACCCAAATGATGCCATTGGCAGCTTCATAAATGCAATTGGTAAACATCTTTGTTACAGATGATTCCGGAAGGATAGGGGCTTTTTCTATTTCGATCCCTTCCTGCTGAAAGACTGATATACCTTCTTCACCACCAATCCAAAGACGTTTACGAGAATCTCTGAACAGGATTGTGATTCGTTGTGAAGTAAATGGCGTACCGTCTTTTTCTTTATCTATGGTGGTGAAGCTCCGTTTCTCCGGATTAAAACTAACCAGTGCACTTAAAGTTCCTAATAAGATACTACCCTCCTTGTCAGGAAGAATGGCATAGACATTTTCATTGACCAACTGGCTATTCAGCTGATTGAAACTTTCCATTTGTCCACTGTTGCGGTGGAGAACAGTCAGACCACCGGCATGTGTTCCTATATATACAAGTGATTTTTGTTCGTCTACATATACGGCTTTGATATTGTTGGAACCAATACCGATTTCCCGTTCGTTTTCCTGTAAGATATAGTGCGTAAACTGTTGTGTCTTGGGATTATATAGATTCAATCCCCCATCATTCGTTCCTATCCATAAGTTCTTATCCTTATCTTCGGTAATGCAACTGACTACGTTGTCACTTAAAGAATTCTTATATGGAATACGCTGAATATTCTTGAATCTGTTGCGGATCGGATGATAATAGTTTAGTCCTCCGAAATAGGTTCCAAGCCACATTCCACCCTGCGAATCCATAAAGATACTGCGGACCGAACGCTGTGACAGACTGCCGCTTTCTACCGGACTGCTGCTGTAAGAAACGAAAGAATCGTTTCCTTCATGATAAATGTTCAGATCATTGAATGTTCCTATCCATAGGCGATTTTGCGAATCCAATGCCAGAGAACGGATATAATTGGAACTGATACTTTTAGGATTGGAAGAAGAATGATGATAGGTCTTGACTTCTTGTGTTTTCGGGTTAAATAGAAGTAGACCGGCTCCTTCGGTAGCTATCCAGATGCGGGTAGGAGATTGTTGCAAAATGGCTTGAATCTGCTTAGTGCCTGTTATCGGAGTAATTCTTTCCAGTTTCTTTTGAGGAATGGAGTAGCTGTAAAGCCCGTCAACCGGGGTGCCGATATAGATAATATCGCCTTGCCTGTAAAGAGCAGAAGCCACTATCTTATGCATAGCCGTACTAAAAGAATCATCAACGAATCGTGATTCTTTAATATCGAACATAGTCAGACCTTCCTGTGTACTTATGAGCAGTTGTTCCGGTGAGATCTCCGCAATTCCGTTGATTTGCAGCTTCTTCCCCTTCTTTTCGTAGAAGAAATTTCTGAATTTATCCTTCTCTTCATCATAATATGACAAACCATCCCGCGTGCCGATCCAAACCCGTCCCTGACTGTCAGCCTTTACGATTCGCGAAATGTCATTAGCGATGCTGTTCGGATCATCTTCATTATGCTGATAAACTGTAAATGAATACCCATCGTACTTGTTTACTCCGTCATAAGTTGCGAACCACATATTGCCTCGTTGGTCCTGATCGATAGAGAATACAGTACTTTGTGACAATCCTTCATTAATAGAGATATAGGAGAAGTTGATTTGCTCCGGAATATCAGAAAAAGCATAATTAACCCCTGCGCATAGAAAAAGTAGACAGATTGCTATTTTGTTAAAGCTGCTCATTATTAGTTCATAAGATTAATAATGGCATCAAAGATAGTGAAATCTTTGATATACCCCATGAATTGACCGGAAAACTATACAATCTTTCCAGTCTATACAGTGGGTGTATGGAGGTGTTCAACAGAGAGAAAGAAAATGTAGGAGGATGGAAAAAATGCCACCGATTTCACAGATTAACATGGACTTTTGTATCGAAAATCTTCGAATTACATTTAAGTCCATGTTAATCTGTGAAATCGGTGGTGAAACTTGAAACTGGCAGGCAATTTATTATTTAGCTAAATCTCCTATTTCGTCTAAATTCTTCTGAATATCATCATCAGTCAATGAATAGTTTACCAAGTCACCGGCCAAATACTTATCATAAGAAGTCATATCGATCAGGCCATGTCCGGAAAGGTTGAACAGAATCACTTTTTCTTCTCCTGTCTCTTTGCATTTGTTAGCTTCGCGGATAGCTGCTGCAATAGCGTGGCTGGACTCTGGAGCCGGAATAATACCTTCAGACTGTGCAAACAGACAACCTGCTTCGAAAGATTCCAATTGCTGTATATCTACTGCTTCCATCAGATTATCCTTGAGCAACTGTGAAACGATGACACCTGCACCATGATAGCGAAGACCGCCGGCATGGATATGGGCCGGAGCAAAATTGTGTCCTAAAGTAAACATCGGTAGCAACGGAGTATATCCGGCTTCATCACCGAAGTCATACTGGAACTTACCACGTGTCAGTTTCGGGCAAGATGCAGGTTCGGCAGCAACGAAACGAGTCTTTTTTCCTTCCTGTATCGTGTGACGCATGAATGGGAAAGAGATACCTCCGAAGTTGGAACCACCTCCGAAACAACCGATTACGATATCCGGATATTCGCCTGCCATTTCCATCTGTTTTTCGGCTTCCAGTCCGATAATAGTCTGATGAAGAGTAACATGGCTAAGTACAGAACCAAGCGTATATTTACAGTTGGGAGTCATTTGTGCCAGTTCAATAGCTTCAGAAATGGCTGTTCCCAATGAACCCTGATAAGTAGGGTGTTTAGTCAGAATATCCTTACCGGCACGGGTAGACATGGATGGAGAAGGGGTTACCTGTGCTCCGAAAGTCTGCATGATGCTGCGGCGGTATGGCTTTTGTTCATAACTGATTTTTACCTGATAAACAGCAGCTTCCAAACCGAAAACCTTAGCTGCATAAGAAAGAGCGGCTCCCCATTGTCCGGCACCGGTTTCAGTGGTGATGTTGGTAACTCCTTCTTCTTTGCAATAATAAGCCTGTGCCAATGCAGAGTTCAACTTATGTGAACCGATAGGGCTGACACTTTCATTCTTAAAATAGATATGAGCCGGAGTACCGAGTGCTTTTTCCAATCCGTAAGCACGAACCAGCGGAGTACTGCGATAGTACTTATACATTTCGCGTACTTCTTCCGGTATTTCGATCCATGCATCGGTTTGATTCAGTTCCTGATGGCACAGCTCTTTAGCGAAAATCGGATACAAGTCTTCCGCTTTCAGCGGTTGTTTGGTTCCCGGATGCAACGGAGGCATAGGTTTGTTTACCATATCCGCCTGAATGTTGTACCAGTAGTGTGGAATTTCTTCTTCGGGTAAGATATACCGTTTTCTTTTTTCACTCATAATATTGTAGTTTTTTAGTTTCTTGTTGCCAAAAGTACTCAATTTTTTAATATTCAGAAAATTTTGTCAACAAAGAATCGGTTCTAATTGTTATTTTACTTAAGTTTGCACGATCCTGTTAAAAAAGATGATATGAAGATTTATCATAAGTTTTTATTGTATCAGAATAAACTGCTAAAACCCTATGTACGTATCCTGTTAGGACTGGTAGAAGCACTCACTTATCTGGTATCTCTGTTGTTGATTGTTGGAGTAGTATATGAACACGGTTTTCCCTTATCCGTAGATGAAGTGGCTAATTTGCAGACATTGTATAAAACTGTCTGGATTATCTTTCTGATTGATGTTACTTTACATATTTCACTGGAATACCGGAATACTAAAAAACAATACCGGCGATTAGCCTGGATATTAAGCGGGTTATTATATCTTACTTTAATACCCGTCATTTTTCACCGTCCGGAAGAAGAAGGAGCTATTTTGCAGATTTGGGAATTCCTGCATGGGAAGTTTTATCATCTCCTGTTATTATTAGTCCTTTCTTTCCTCAACTTGTCCAATGGTCTGGTGCGCCTGTTGGGACGGCGTACCAATCCGTCTTTGATATTAGCAGTCAGTTTTATGGCTATTATCCTGATTGGAGCAGGTCTACTGATGCTTCCGCGCTGCACGGTGAATGGTATTACCTGGGTAGACTCTTTATTTACGGCTACCAGTGCCGTATGTGTTACAGGTTTGGTTCCGGTAGATGTATCCACTACATTCACCACTTCCGGATTAGTTGTCATTATCCTGTTGATTCAGATTGGAGGATTAGGAGTGATGACATTAACCAGTTTCTTTGCCATGTTCTTCATGGGAAACACCTCCATTTATAATCAGCTTGTTGTACGTGATATGGTTAGTTCCAATTCGTTAGGTTCATTACTGTCCACCTTATTATATATATTGGGCTTTACCCTAGTCATTGAAGGGATTGGCATGGTTTCGATTTGGTTTAGTATTCACGGTACGCTGGGAATGACTTTGGAAGGCGAGTTAGGTTTTGCTGCTTTCCATGCTATATCAGCTTTTTGTAATGCGGGTTTTTCTACACTTTCCGGTAATTTAGGGAATCCGATGGTGATGACCAATCATAATGGACTGTTTATTTCTGTTTCTTTGCTGATAATCTTCGGTGGTATCGGTTTCCCCATTCTTGTCAATTTCAAGGATATTGTATTATATCACCTGCGTCGTTTCTGGAAATTGGTCCGTACACGCAAACTGGATCGTCACAAAATGCAGCATCTTTATAACCTGAATACGAAAATCGTGTTAATCATGACTTTTCTGCTTTTATTAATCGGTACATTAGCTATTGCTGCTTTTGAGTGGAATGCTTCCTTTGCCGGTATGCCTTTGGCAGACAAATGGACACAAGCTTTCTTTAATGCCACTTGTCCGCGAACAGCCGGTTTCAGTAGTGTCGATCTGGCATCGTTGAGCGTGCAGACTTTGTTGGTTTATCTATTCTTGATGTGGGTTGGCGGTGGTTCACAATCTACGGCAGGTGGTGTGAAAGTGAACGCTTTTGCAGTTGTGGTTCTGAATCTTGTAGCCGTATTGCGTGGTACTGAACGGGTAGAGGTGTTTGGCAGAGAATTATCTTACGATTCAATCCGGCGTTCCAATGCAACAGTAGTCATGTCATTGGGAGTGTCATTCATTTTTATTTTCACATTGAGCATACTCGAACCGGGTGTTTCCATCATGGCATTGACTTTCGAATGTGTCTCTGCACTTAGTACTGTGGGATCTAGTCTGAATCTGACCCCTCATTTGTGTGATGCCAGTAAGTTGTTGGTATCCTTGTTGATGTTTATCGGACGTGTGGGATTGATAACATTGATGTTGGGAATTGTCAAACAGAAAAAGAATACAAAATACCGTTATCCGAGTGATAACATTATAATAAACTAAAGATATGAAGTATATTATTATCGGTTTAGGAAATTACGGCCATGTGTTGGCAGAGGAATTGTCTGCATTAGGGCACGAGATTATTGGTGCGGATATTAGTGAAAGTCGTGTAGATTCAATCAAAGATAAGGTTGCTACGGCTTTTGTCATTGATGCCACTGACGAACAATCATTATCAGTGTTGCCATTAAATAGTGTGGATATAGTAATTGTAGCGATTGGTGAGAATTTTGGTGCATCGATACGTGTTGTTGCCCTATTGAAGCAGAAAAAGGTTCCTCGAATCTTTGCCCGGGCTATTGATGCCGTACATAAAGCGGTGCTTGAGGCTTTTGAACTTGAGCGAATCCTGACTCCGGAAGAAGATGCTGCCCGCAGCTTGGTGCAATTGCTTGATTTTGGAACGAATATGGAAGGATTCCGCATCGATCAGGATTATTATGTTGTGAAGTTCACGGTTCCGGAGAAATTTGTAGGATATTTTGTGAATGAGTTGAATTTGGATGAAGAGTTTCATTTAAAGATGATAGGGTTGAAGAGAGCCAATAAAATAACCAATTGCTTGGGCATTTCTTTAATGGAGCTTCATGTAAAGAATGAATTACCGGCGGATGAGAAAGTGGAAGAGGGAGATGAGCTGGTTTGTTACGGTAGATATCGCGATTTCCAAGCTTTCTGGAAAGCTATTTAATGTGCAAAATCTAGTGGATTTCAAGATAGAGGGATGATGATATTTGTTGGTAAATAGTATAATGTTGGCAGTTATCCCCTTTGGTTTTGTCTGATTATTGTAATTCCGGTTTGCAATTATTAATTGTTGCAGGATGAAGTTTTATACTATATCCTATAGAGGTGAAATTGAGCTGCACAATCAGGCTTTGTGATGTTTCCGGTTTTCGTTGGTCGAACACGAAGTTGCCTAGACTATAGAAAATAGGCTTACCTTTAAAATATTCTTCTTTCTGAATGACATGCGGATGGTGTCCGATGATGGCATCCGCACCTGCACGGATAAGCCGGCGTGCTCCTTTTCTTCTGTCTCGCGTTTCAGATATCCCTTAAAATCCAGACCAAAACCTCTCCATGCATATTCCGCTATCAGAAATTTTCCACTTCGTTCCCGTTCCACGGTGCGTATCAATACAGGAGTATGTTCACGAATCACTCTAAAATCTTCCAAAGGTTGTGCTACCCTCGAACCTAACCAAAGTGGGCGGATATACGCTTCATCTGCAATCCGGTAAATAAATAACCGCTTGTCGGGTTTGGGATCGAATCGGGTAGGCTTGATAACCCCCACAATAATTTCCGGCATCCCGTCTCCTGTAACATCTCCATAATCAAATTGATAGACAGGATAAGGCAATTTCCAAACAGAGTGGGAGGGTTGGTCTGTATTCAAATGAATGACATAGAGCGAATCAGATTCTTTGTTCAGAGATACTTCCATGTGTCTTTGATTTACTTGCCATTCAAACCAGTTTTCTTTCCGGCATGAACAGAACATCAGTAAAAGACCTGTAAAAATAAGGAAGTGAATCCTGTGCGACATATCTGTAACGTTTTCTTTGGCAAAGATAGATATTAACCTGTATTTACCTGCTTCTTTTCTCGTAAAAGTGAAAAATCCAGTATATTATATATGAAAACCACCGGACTTCTCTTTAGTTAAGAAATCCGGTGGCTTATCAGATATTATAAAGCGTATACCTTATTTCGTTTGAATACGAATATTTCCGGCTTTCACTCCATTTGCTTTGGCTGTAAATACAATTTCTCCGGCAGTTTCACCAGCTTGTATGATAGCTGTCAACATTCCGTTGAAAGCATGCATCTTCGGAAGATGAAATTGTTCCAGATTTGTCGGGTCGCCATTGGCAGCGGCACGATATTTACCGGTTCCCTTTGCAGAGAAGTTAATCTGACGATTATCAGTAGGGCAGAGGTTACCATCTTTGTCTACAACTTTCACAGTCACATACGCTAAGTCTTTTCCGTCTGCAGTCAATTCGTTACGGTTGCTGACCAGTTCGATATGATGAGGTTTTCCGGCAGTACGAACCACTTTTTCCGCTACAGCTTTTCCTTCTTTGTTATAGGCTACTACTTTTACTTCTCCCGGTTCATATACAGCATCCATCCACATCAGACGATAGCGGTTCTTCAACGAACTATTATTCTTGCTTTGTTTACCATAACTTTTACCGTTGATAAACAGTTCGGCTGTAGGATAGTTGGTATATACAAATACAGGAGTCACTTCGCCTTCACGTCCCGGCCATGTCCAGTGAGGCAGAATATGCAAGGTTTCCGCATCCTTGTTCCATACACTGCGATACAGATAATAGCGGTCTTTAGGCAGACTGGCAAGGTCGATAATACCAAACATGGAACTGTGATTGGGCCATGCATCCGTGTCATAAGGTGATGGCTCGCCCAGATAGTCAAATCCTGTCCATACAAATTGTCCGATTGTCCAATGGTTATCGTCGGCCAGTGCAAAGTCCTCGTCCGGAATATTTGACCAGGAACAGGCTTCCACATCATAAGAGGAACACTGATGGTCTTCATACTTAGTACTTTTCTTATCCTCTACCGGGAATTTGTATACCCCGCGTGAACTGACAGTAGAAGCAGTTTCACTACCCAGAATCAGATTCTGCGGAAGTTGGTCATAAGATTCCTTATAGCGTTGGGTACGGTAATTAAGTCCCGGAATGTCAATCATTGCTGCAAATCCGTTCGCAAGTACACAAGTAACCTGATCCATTCCACAAGTGACAGGACGTGTCGGATCTTCTCGGTGGCAAATGTCTTGCAGGAATTTAGCCACTTTATAGCCGACAGGGCTACATTGGGTCGGCACTTCATTACCGATACTCCACATAATCACACACGGATTATTCCGATAATTATGGAGCATATTTACCATATCACGTTCCGCCCATTCATTGAAATAACGGTGATAACCGTTTTCACACTTGGCGATGTCCCATTCATCGAACGGTTCAATCATCATCATAAATCCCATTTCGTCACACAACGCTACGAGTTCGGGAGTCGGCATATTATGAGAAGTACGGATAGCGTCACATCCCATATCTTTCAGCAATGTAAGTTGATGGCGAAGCGCTGCTACATTAATAGCGGCACCCAGCGGACCTAAATCATGATGATTGCATACCCCTTGGAATTTGCGATGTTTTCCGTTCAAATAGAAACCCTTATCAGCGATATATTCAATGTTGCGGATACCGAAACGGGTCGTGTAAGTATCCACCAGTTTATCATCTGCGTAAATTTTGGAAACAGCCTTGTAGAGCGACGGACTTTCCGGTGACCAGAGCTCGGGTGCATTTACAATAAAGTTTTGTTCGAATGGTTGTCCGTGATTAATGCGACTCGTATTTTCTTTGCTGGTAACCACTTTTCCGTCCGGAGAAAGAATCTCTGTCTCTATACGGATTTGTGTTTTCTCACCGGCATTATTAATCTTCGTTTGAAGACGTACGGCTGCAAAGTCCTTGCTGACATGAGGAGTTGTGATTTGTGTTCCCCATACAGGCACGTGCACTTTATCAGTCACGATCAGATGCACATTACGATACAAACCTGCTCCCGGATACCAGCGCGAGGACTGCGGACGATTTTCCAAACGTACGGCCAGCGTATTATTCTTTCCGTCTTTGTTTAATAAAGACGTCACGTTACAGTGGAAAGAGTTGTAGCCGAAAGGCCAGAAACAAGCTTCTTTTCCATTTACATAGACACGTGCTTCGCTCATGGCACCATCAAAGAGCAGCGTCACCTCCTTATCGGCAGGAGCATCAAAACTGGTTCGATACCATCCGGTGCCTACATAAGGGAGCCCACCGGTACGTCCTGTTTTCAAGGAAGCCTTTTTCTCGAAGTTCTGTGTTACAGCTACATTCTGCAGGTCATTATTCATATCGAATGGACCGAAAATCGCCCAATCATGCGGAATAACAACCGACTCCCATTTAGTGTCATTAAACTCCGGCTGGCTAGCCTCTTTAAAATCTCCTTTACTGAATTTCCAGTTTTTCTCGAGCAGCGTCTCACTGCGTTGCGCTTGCAATGTGCAAGCGACGCCCATCAAAAGTACAGCTAATAACTGTTTTTGGTGTTTCATGTTCATTTTTGCTTTTCAGGTATAAAATATTTTGGATTCGGGGTAAAGTTATAAAAAATGATTCAATAATCTTATCTCTTGAAAGCATTAAATGCGCTGGTGGGTTTACCGGTATCGTCAAACAAGCCTTTGTGATAGCCTTTCCAACCACCGTAACTTTGAGGTTCCCAAGTGAAAACACCGAGGCATTGATCTATTTCTTTAGCTTTAGTCATGAAATCGGTAAAAAACTCTTCTGCTTCTTCATAATTCCAGTAAATACCAAGCTCACACATCATGACAGGTGTATTATATCGTTCAATCAGACTTTTCATATTAGCAATACAATCATTGTTTAATTGTCGCCAGTCTTGGGTATCCGGTTCCGGATAAAGAGACATACCGATTACATCCCATTTTCCCCCATCGGCTTTCAGACCGTCAAACAGCCAGATATATCGATTGGGATTATTGCCCTGATCGATATGTACGATAACTTTAGCTTCCGGGTAGATTGTTTTAACGGCATCGTATCCCGCTGTTACCAGTTGAGCGAAGTTGGCGGTTTTTCCGCTGCTAGCAGCTCCGTCAGGTTTTAACATGCCTGTACGTGTCTCATTACCCACCTGCACCCATTCTACATCGATACCTCTTGCTTTGATTGCACTTAATACTTCAGTGGTATGGTCGGCTACTGCTTGTTTTAATTCATCAAAGGATAGGTCGGCCCAAGCCGCCGGTTTCTCTTGCCGTCCCGGATCCGCCCAAATATCACTATAATGGAAATCAATCATAATACGGTAGCCTAAGTTGTGAGCGCGCCACGCCTTGGTCACTACATCGTCTTTATCACACCATCCTTCCGGATTAAAGAAACCTTCCTCTTCCGACCATCCCTGATCGGGATTTACCCATACACGTAGACGGATGGCATTCATGCCCAAATCCCGGAGTAGTGACATACATTCATGTCCGTTTCCTTCAGCATCATAGAATTTGTAACCTTCCTTTTCCATTTCTGTCAACCAACTGACATCGGCTCCTTTGGCAAAACCAGACATGTCATAGGCTTGATCTTGATTTTCCGGAAATACCGGTTTATCATCATTGTTGTCACAGGCTGTGAAGAAGGCTCCGCACAGTAGTGCGGAAGCCATCAATATATTTTTGAATCGTTTCATAATTATATACTGTTATCTAAAGGTTATTTATTAGAAGCGGAATAAGTACCGTCTATCAGATTGACTGTGATAGTATAAGTTCCGGCAGTCAATGGAATACCGTCGTTGCTGTTATAATATAGTTTTCCATTGCTTCCTCCATACGCTCCGGTCCAGTCATCTTTTATATAAAATTTGATACCCCAGTTAGAATCTTGTGATAACGTAATCGTTCCCGAATATTCTCCGGTAGTTCCTGTTGTGGCGATAGGATATAAATTGTTATCCCCCTCTATTCCATAATAACAATAGATGTTATTTCCAACTGCATAAGTTTTATAGGTCAACTCTTTTAATGAAACGTCAAACAGATAAAGACCGGCAGCAGGTGCAGGAATATTCTTTGCTTGTCCATTTACAAGAGTTCCAGCTTCTGCCGTACTTTCCGAGTCATCATTGGCAATGGTGTACATTTTGTCGGTGTCCCATGCATCTCCTGATGAGAACAGGGTCATCGCATAATTTCCGTATTGTGAGTTGACATCCACTATACCTGCATATTTTTGTTCTTCCTTATAGTACACTTCAATTTTATGATCGTATGTCCAGTCGCTACCTTGGCCGATTCCCGGCAAATACAAATATTGTCCCTCTTCCGGTTCCGGCTCCGGTTCTATAGAACCTTCTTCTACTGATACAGTCCATTGTTGAGGGTTGCTTAGATCGATAGAAAGCGTACACTCTCCTGCCTGTGGCACATTAACTGTTATGTCTCCAGCTGTTTCTCCGAGATTTAACGCTGTGCTGCTGCCGCTGAATGCCATAGGAGTATCTTTAGCTTTCGTGTCATCAATGTCGTATCCACCATTATCATTCGGATTGGCACATGTATGGTCATATAATTTACCCGTTCCACTGATTTGGATAGTCATACTTCCGGCTGCATTAGCATTGAATGTAGCTGTCCATTTTCTGCTTGTTTGGTTAAATTCCATTGTTGCATCGATATCTCCACTGACGTTCAATGTTGGTATTTGTATTCCGTTCCATTGCTTATTATTCGTGTCAAATGTGATATAATAACAACCTCCAACTCCTGGGAACCAGCATTTCCAATCCCCTGCTGTAGTTAGTAAGAACGGCATTCCGGTTTCGTTGTCATTTCTCCAGATCGTTCCGTTGGCTTCTTTAATCAGGAAGTTGTACCAGGCATTTACTCCTACAAATCCTTTGTATACACCATCTGTATTTACTGAAAATAAACTCATACCGGTGTCTGTGCCGTTTTGATCCAGCATGCTGGCGAAACGCATATCCAGTTCATAAGGAGTGATGTTGATTACTTCCACATTGCTATATGCCGGTTCGATGTTGTTCCCCGTTGTTCCTTTCAGTCTGAAATAGAATTTAGTGGCTACATTGGCTTCAACCCCCAGATTATTGGTGACAATATTTAATTCGGCTCCATTGTAAGTCTTGGAAAGAGAGGTTTCGGTAGACTCAACGATCGTTCCGGAGAAATCTTCGTTTAATGCAACCTGTATACTTGTTTTCAATAAGTTGGTTGGTTTGAAATCCGGATTGTTGATAGCCAATGTCCGGTCGGTCCATGCCAGTGACAGAACATTCTTTTGTGCGATATCTTCCGTCAATACAATGTTGTTTGTAGAAGCTATCAATTCATTTTCTGTCAGGCTCGATAAATAATATTTATCTGCGTCATCTTCACAGGCACTCCATATAAAGAGAGCCGCCAATGCAAGGAACAGACTATTTATAGTTTTCATATATCGTTTGTATTAGAGGATGATTAATAATTTTCATTATATAAATTGGGATTAGCCGTCAGTTCGGTAGCCGGTATCGGATAGATATTATACTTGCTATTTACAACTACGCCACCTTTTTCACCACCTTTCCATTGCCACAGATATTTGTCGGTAGTGAACATTCCGAAACGGATTAAGTCGGTGCGACGGTATCCTTCCCAATAAAGTTCACGGGCACGTTCTTTCAGGATAAAGTCCAGTGTCAGGTCGGCTTCCGCTTTATTATGAGAGTCGTCGCCATAAGCACGTTCTTGCAGTTTATTGATATATCCCAATACAGTTCCTTTATCACTACCCGTTCCGCCACGTACCACAGCTTCCGCCATCATCAGATATACGTCTGCCAAACGGAATAAAGGATAATCTGTATTTACACCACCATCTGCAGTGTTGGAAGCAGTTGCTCCGACATCTGTCAGGTTAGTCCATTTTTCTACAAAATATCCGTTTGACTGGTTATCCATCACATCCAGATATTGTGTTTGTCCGTCAGTGAAGAACATATAGCGCTTATCATCAGTTCCACTAAATAAGGCCGGAATCTCTCCGCGTACACGGAACATTCCCCAACCGCTTTTCACACCATAATTTTCAGGAATCTGTTTGTCGGAAGTATTACTTACGGCACCACAGACGATGTAGGTGGAAGAACCCCAAGATACGGTATGTGTAGCGTCCACAGGTAAGGTGAATATAATTTCGTTGGCAGTACGCTTATCATTATCCGCATTGAATAGTTTGCTGTAGTCATCTTCCAATGAATATCCCTGTGCGATAGCCTGTTGACAGGCAGCGATACATTCTGTATACTTCGACGTTTCAATATACACCTCTGCGTTCAGATAAAGTTTGGCAAGCAATGTATAGGCGGCTCCTTGTGAAGCACGTCCATAAGGACAATCCCCTTTGCTAAGCATATCATTTGTAATGGCATTTAATTCAGATTCTATATAACTGAAAATTTGTGCAGACGTATAACGTGGAGGCAGATAGCCGACAGTCGGGTCATTCTCTGTTACGAACGGGATGTTGCGGAATAAGTCCATTGCATGGTAGTAGAATAAAGCACGCATGAAACGAGCTTCAGCCCGGTAATGGCGGATTTCAGTTTGATCCTGTTCGTTAAATTCTGCCAGCTTTTCATCGGTTGCGTTACGGAGAAATTCATTGCATAATGCTATGTTATAATAAATCCGATAGTACATGTCTGATACCCAAGGATCATTAGCATCCCAACTTAAATAAGTCAATCCACTCACATTATCACCTGACAACCAGGTAGAGGCCACCTCGTCTGTTCCACATTCCTGCAGGTTGAAGAAGCAACGCATATAATCCTGTCCACTATTACTGCTCAAGTCTGGATCACCCCCTTTTTCCTGTCCGGTGGTCACCATGGCAGCATATATCTTACCTAAAACGGCTTTATAGTTTTCAGCATTGGTATATATCGTAGAAGATGTTTCGTCTTCATGCGGATATTGGTCTAAGTCGCCTATGCAGGAGTTCAGCAATAATGCACTGCAAAAATAGAAGGCTGTATATAATATCTTTTTCATGATTCGCTTGTTTTTAAATAGTTAGAAGTTGAAACCTACATTCAGTGAGAAGGTGCGCGGACGTGGATAGAAGGAATTATCCACACCATTAGGAACCTCCGGGTCGACGCCGCTGTACTTGGTGATACAGAATACGTTCTGAACCATGGCACTCACATTCAGGCTACATCCTTTGCAGATTTGACCGAAATTATAGTTCAACGATAGATTATCCATTTTCAGGAAAGAAGCATTTTCTACATAATAGTCGGACAAGTACTGACGGGTCTGGAATCCGGTTTTCAGATAACTTGTAGACAGGTTATTCAATTGATAGGAGTTGTAGCTTACTGTTTCCCAGGCTCCGGCGTTCATAGCCATGGCATTATAGACATAGTTACCGATGTTTGCACGCAAGCTTGTACTCAAAGTCCATTTTTTCCAGCGCAGTGAAGTACTGAAACCGAGAATGTAATCCGGAGCGGGAGAGTGGTAACGATATAAATCGGAAGAGTTGATTTGTCCGTCTCCATTCACATCAAGATAGGCACCTTCTACCGGTTTTCCTGTTTTTTCATCATAGAGTTGATGATAAACGTAGAACATATAAGGGGCGTATCCCTCACTTAATGTTTGTACTTGGTAACTGTCGATATATGGACCTACTGAAGTATTTGTAGCGACAGTTCCGGCAGATAAAGACAGATTTTTTACCTTCATCTTTTGCCAAGTCATGTTGAAGCTGACATCCCAGTTCCAGTCTTCTGTCTGGATAGGAGTTGCATTCACGCTGAATTCAATACCCTGACTGTCCACATTTCCCACATTGGTGGTGATGTTACGGTCGAAGGTGGTACCTGCTGCGGTGGGAACTGTTGCAATCAAATCTTTAGTCTGGCGAGTGTAGTAGTCAAAGCTACCGGTAATACGGTCTTTCAGAAAGCCGAAGTCGAATCCAATATTCCATGAGGTAGTGGTTTCCCATTTCAAGTCAGGGACGTAAGAGCTGGGACGGTAGGTATGGATATATTCATTTCCCATGATACCTTCTGCACCATTTTGGCTTTGAGTATAGATAGGTAGATAATTGTAGTTACCAATACCGTCCTGTTGTCCGGTCACACCGTAACTGGCACGAATTTTCAGATTGCTCAATACTTTATTATCTTTCAGGAAAGATTCTTCCGTCACTCTCCATCCCAAGGCTACAGAGGGGAAAGTACCCCAACGTACATTCTTGGCAAAGCGTGAAGTAGCGTCCCGGCGGATGGTGGTAGTTAGCATATAACGTGAATCGAACGAATAATTCAGACGACCGTAGTATGAAAGTAGTACATGGCGTTCGTCTTTAGCCTTTGAAGTCTTTTGTATTTCTCCCAGCGTGTTCATTTCGTAGTAAAGCGGAGTTGTAGCTTTCCAGTACTGATAATCGTAACCGGCTGTTACGTCAAAACTACTTTTAATCGATTCTACCAATTTGTTGTAGTTGGCATACAAAGTCAGCAGGCGATTTTCTTTCTTCTGTGGACCGTAGCTGTAATCCAGACCGGAAGTGGTGTAATTCTGTGCAGCTTCTGCCGGAACATATACACTTCCCTTACCTTGTGCATAGTCGTAACCTAATGTAGCGTGTAGCTTTAAATCGGGGAAGAAATGAACACGATAGTCCGCATCGATATTTCCGATGAAACGTCTTACGTTACTTTGGGAATCATTCATTTTGATAAGTCCCACCGGGTTCATTACAGCACCGTTGGCTGGTGCACCTGTATTGTCTATTGCTTCCGTGTATCCTCCAAAAGTATCCAGTCCTGAATAAACGGGGATGGTTGGATTCATTGTAGAAGCAGCCCAGATGGCATTCGTGTTACCAAATGTATTGTTATTAATAGACCCTTTCGCATTAATATTCAGTTTCAAGTGGTCTTTGAAGAAAGAGGGGGTTACCATGATGCTTCCCGTGTAGCGTTCTGCGTTGTCTGTGCGTAACAAACCGCTTTGATTGTAATAACCTACTGATATACGAAATGGCCAGTTTTTAGCAATTTTTCCGGAGATACTAAGATTATTATCCGTACCGAAAGCATTCTGGTAAATCTCATCATTCCAGTCCGTATGGGCTGTGCCGAGTAAAGATTGTTGGGCAGTCGTTCCTTGCGTACGGATAGTGTTGACAAATTGGTCATAACTTAGCATATCAGCCAGCTTAGTACGTGTCTGGATGGAATTTGTCGTACTGAATGTAATCTTCAGTTTATCCGAACTTCCTTTCTTGGTAGTAATCAGAATAACCCCGTTGGATGCACGCGAACCGTAAATGGCAGTCGAAGAAGCATCTTTCAGAATGGTCATACTTTCAATATCGTTCGGGTTGATGAGGCTAAGGAAATTCCCGTCATTACCGCTGATGCCTCCCTGTTCCAAAGGAACGCCGTCCAGTACGATCAAAGGGTCATTACTAGCGTTCAGTGAAGCACCACCACGCACACGGATCGTACTTCCCGCAGTGGGAGAACCACTGTTGGACATGATTTGCACACCGGAAATCTTACCATTAATCAGTTGCTCGGGAGAGCTGACCAATCCCATGTTGAAGTCCTTGCTGCTGACGTTAGTTACCGAACCTGTCAGGTCGCTTTTACGCTGCGTACCATAGCCGATTACTACAACGTCGCTCAATACCTGTGAATCACTTTTCAACTGGACATTCAAAGTAGTACTGTTGGCAGGAACTGGTACTACCTTTGTTTCATATCCTACATAAGAGAATTGCAACTCTTTGCTGCCTTGTGGCACATTGAGTGTATAATTACCGTCGAAATCGGTCACTGTTCCGGTAGAAGTACCGACAATGAGGATACTTACTCCGATCATCGGTTCCTTGTTCTCGTCAATCACTTGTCCGGTGATTTTCTTGCCTCCTTGTTGGGCGAAGGCAGGAATGGTGCCTCCTAAAAAGGCTGTACACAACATAAGTAGTACAGTCAGATGGCGTAGATTTAAGATATTCCTGTTCATAATTACTGTGTTATTGATAATAGATTTATTTTTACTTTTTATTTAAAAATCAGCGGCTTTTCCCTTTCTGTCTCTTCCGTTTGCTACCCCCTTTCAGAAGGCTTCAGACGTGGTTCAGACGAAAGATTTGTTCCTCACCGAGGAAGACCTTGTTCCTCACCGATGAACGACCCTTTCCTCACCGAGGAACGAAGGCTTCGACAACGGGGAACTTTAAGAACGATTATTCCAGCCAGATATTTCCTAGTTCAATCTCAACTAACTCTTTCTTGTTTCCTGACATTGACAACTCCAGCTTTTCAATCCTTTCCGGTAAAAATGCGATTTCCGTTTCCGGATGGAAATACTGTTTCAAGAAGGTCGGATAAGCTATCGGCAGCAGTGCCGTGTCTGTCTGGCGTAAATCTTTCAACGGTATCCGTATGATTCCCTCCGATGATGGAGCAGGACAAGGGCTTTTATAAGTATATCCGTCTGACGTTACGAAACCGGCACTGAGTCCTTCCGGAAGTGCTTTCGTGCGATTTACCCGGATACAGAGAACGCTACAACCCTTTACTCTTTCTTTTCTTTCTTCAATCAGGTTCTTTACGAACGTGCGGAGGAAATAGTGCGGATTTTCTCCTTTAGGAGTAAACCGGAACCGGAGCAAAGGTTTTTCCACCGGAGAAGAATCAACCAAAGTACGTTGGAGATCATTCCATTCGGGAAGCGTGTATGCTTCTATCCGGCTATCTGCGTCCGTAATAGTCAATAGTGGTATCGCACTATCTGGGGCAACAACACGAGTAGTCCAATAGGCTCCGGAAGTATAATTCCAGTCCAGTGGATTTCCCTTTATTCCCGATGATGAATTCCTGTAATCGGAATTTCCTGTGGGATAAGTGCGAGTGCTGTTGCCCCGGCATACGATGATGTTATACCTGAAACAATCATCCTTTATTTCTGTAGCGGGTATCGTTGCTTGATAGGTATATCCGCCTGTACGTTTCATCTTGATATATGGATTATGCTCATTCCAAAAAGATATCTTATCGGTGTAGATAATCACAGAATCCGGGAATTCGGTTCCTACCACCTGTGCACTAATCGTCAAATCCTTATTTGCTTCAGTGGTTGCCGATGGAGTATGAACGACTTTATAATCCGTCACACGTGGAGCAGGAGCCACATACTCTCCGATGCGGATGGAATTCCATTGAGAGTCTGCCTGCCAGTTCTGTTTGGGCGTACAGTTTTTACGTTTCAGCAGATAGGTACCCGGACGAAGTCCGCGGATAGTCCCGTCTGTCACATCTCCTTTCTGCTGATTTCCTTGATTGAGGGCCGTAAAGGTAAATTCCATCCCTAAATCAGGTATTTGCAAAGCCATGTCCCAAGTACCATAAGCGATGGTAACCACTTCTTTATCGAGTGACGGTTTGGCAAACGGATCGTTCACTACTACCGCGTCCGGCATCACTTCCAGTCTCCAGACTCCCGGTTCGAGGCAATCCATGAAATAAGCACCTGTTCCCTCATAATGAATGATCGGAGAACTGCCACAACCGGCAATGGAAACAAGTTGTGACGCATCTTTGGGCTGGGTGTTGGTATGATTGGAATAATAGAATTTCTTTCCATTATTTAATTCGCTCAAGTCCTCTGTATAACTGACACGAAAACCGTCACCAAATAAAGTGTTCTGTGGATAACTGCCGTATGATTCACCTCTTTTCAGACTGCGTGCAGCTTCGGCGGCTATCTTCATACTGATAGCTTTATGAGGCGTACAGGCAAGATTCAAGAAATGAGTCTGATATTCCGTATTGGCATAAGCGATATCCATCGGATCATACGCAAACTGGGTAATCCATTGAAAACCTGCTGTACGGAAAGTGTGTACCATGGCCGGATACATATAAGAATACATGATATCTGCCGGATCGAACTCATATACCATCCGTGTTTTCTTATCGAATCCTTTCACTTTATCGGAAAAGGGAATATCATAGCGGTCTATATAGGGAAGGAAATTTCCCTGCTGTGTCTGTCCGGATACCAGTCCGATGGGATACCATTGATAAGTAGTTCCCTGAATGGCAGTTTCGTAATAAGCCTCTACTACATATCCGTTGTGGCTTACATTATAGAATACAGGTTTGCGGTTTCCTGTTTTATTGATCGCTTTCAGCATCCGGTTGATATAGGCTTTTACCTCTTTCTTCGTACCGGAATGACAAGGTTCATTATTGATTTCGAACCCAACAATGGAGGGATCGTCTTTATAAGCTAACCCCGTATATGGATTGACGTGCTTCACCAAACCATGAAGATAGGTTTCTTGTGCAGCGATAGCTTCCGGGTGGGAGTGCATATCGCATTTATCATATTTATAGGAGAAGCCGCCCGTCTGTATGTTTCGTTCGGGATATCCGTTCCCGAAGTTGGTCTGCGCGGTAATCACAATATGAATATTGCGTTCTTTGAGTTTGGCAATCAGGTAGTCCATCAAGTCGAGATGCTCGTTTTCGAGGAGATTTCCCTGTCCGTCTGTCAGTTCCACATCCCATAAATGAATACGGTAAGCATTCAGTCCCAGACGGGAGATATGATATACATCTTTATCTATAGCAGCTTTGCGGTCCAGTCCCAAATATCCAATGGCACGGTAAGCATGGGCGAAAGGCAGCGTATAATTAACACCGAAAAAGGAAGCCTCCCGGCGGGTGTCACTCCAACGCATCACCCCATTTCCATCTATATATATAATAGGTGTAGAGGATGATTTGCCTTGCACTTTGACAAAGGTAGATATCAAACAAATAAAGGTAAGGATCAACAGTCTTTTCATGCTATCAAATTTATCGGTTTATTGACAGCAACAAAAGTAATTTATTGGTCATTTCAATAAAAGCACAGATTGGACATATAAGGATAAAAATAGGACGAAATGTCTCCAAATACCTCTACAGGTCTTCATTAAGGTACTGGCGTGGCGTTTTTCCGAATTCTGCCTGAAAACATTTGGAGAAGTAAGAATGATTGGAAAAGCCTACCATGTACATCACTTCGGCAACGGTAAACTTCTTTTGTTGCAACAACATGGCCGCCTTTTTCATCCGGATCGATTTGATGTATTCCACTGGAGACATTCCGGTCAGCTGTTTAATTTTCCGGTAAATCTGCTTATTACTGATACCGGATAATTCACAAAGCGCATTCACATTCAATTCCGATTCAGAAAGATGATCCTCAATCAGGCGGATAATGTTCGACAGAAATTTCTCATCTTGAGATTCTGCTTCGATTGGTTTAAGAACAGGCAACGATTCCAACTGCTTTTTCACTTGTGTCGCCGGAATCTCTTCTTTCTCTACGGCGATGACAGGGATATTCAGGCCAATGGAAGTTCCTTTTCCTTCGTTCGAGGTGACTCCGTTGATGTGACCGCCATGAAGTTCCGTATAAGTCTTGACCAGATAAAGTCCGATACCTGTACCTTCCTTATTGCCGGAATGTGGAGACTGGAAAAAGCGCTGGAAGATATATGGAATATCTTGTTGCGGGATTCCGCTTCCTGTATCAGAAACACAAATATCCAACAATTCCGTTTCTTCACGATAGAAAAGAGACAGGCGGACACTTCCACCATCCGGGGTGAATTTGACGGCATTTGAAAGCAGATTATCTAAAATCACTCCAAGTTTGATGGCATCCATATCAGCATAAATTTTGGCTTTATTCGTCTCGAAATGGAATGTGATCTGTTTGTTTTCCTCATAGACGGAAAACAGGCTACGGCTGAATGACACAAGTTCGATGCGCGACAAAATCAGCAGCGAATCTTTATTATCCTCTATCCGGTTGAAGTTTAATACCTGATGAATCAATGAGTTTATTTTCATTGCATTACGCTGTACCTCCTCCAGTGTCTGTTTCTCATGCACTTCTTCTGCAACGGGGAGCAATTGACTGACAGGAGCGATAATCCGGCTAAGCGGTGTCTTTAATTCATTAGACAAATGGGTAAAGAAAGCCATTTTCTGGCGTGATTGTTCCAGAATCTTCTCTTTTTCCATCCGTTCCATTTTTAGACGGTTCTTGACACGGAAAAAGTTGATAACCCAGGCAATGAGGCTCAAGAATAAAAGAATGTAGATTATCTTTGCCCAAAGTGTGTAATACCATGGAGGGAGAATTTTAATATTCAGGATATATGGATGCTCGGAAGGAGAACCGCTCTTTTCTACTTTGCTGATTACCAGCTGATAATCCCCATAACCCAGATTACTGTACGTAATGCGATTCGTGTTGGATTGCAGGAAATTCCATTCTTTGTCCATACCTTCCAGCCGGTAGACGAATTCATGTTTTTCTTCTAGCGAGTAGGGGAGGTCTGAAAGTTCGAAAGCCAGGTTGTTCTGGTCGTATTTTAGTTCGATAGCATCGGTATAACGGATGTTGGGAATATTCTCTCCAGTATGCGGAGACATCAGTTGATTGTTGATATATAAGGCAGTCAGTAAAATGGAGTGTTCCGGCTGATTCATGGCTTGTATTTCGGGACGGGATATGCCGAACCCGTCTGCACCTCCCAGATAGATATTTCCATCTTCCGGATCAAACATGAGACTGGTGAAACGTTTATCCGTCAGGCTTTGCTGGCGGGCATCCATTGTTCTCCGGTCGATGATCCAAAGTCCGTTAGTGGTGGAAACCCAGATATGTTCTTTTACAGAGGTCATAGACAGAATCTCGTTATTGCTGAAATTGCCGAAAGAGATACTTTGCTGACTCGAGTCTTTGGGATTGATACGCATCACCCCTCCGTGAAATCCTACCCAAAGCATGCCGTCTTCATCCCGTAAAAGGTAGTTCGGGCTCTTCTCGCCACTTAATTCATCGGCAAACAGCTTTGTCACTTGCCGCGTACGGGCATTGATTTTGTCTATTCCTTTGCTGTTGTATAACAATACCCATACATTACCTTCCGCATCAGGGACAATCTGATTAATGAACATCCCCGATAACCCATTATGAATGGAATAATTTTGATCGGCTACATACGATTTTCCGGCAGATTGTATCAGTTTATGTTTGTCCACTACAAAGATGCCTCCGAGACAGGTGGCGATCCAAAGCTTCCCGTCAGTATCTTCAAACAGGTAATAAGCCCAGTTGGTATTATAAGTTCCTGTATTGTCTACGATGTTGTAATGTACAAATTGATGGGTATTATAGTCATAGCGGTTGATACTTCCGTCTGTGGCTATCCATAACTGCTGTTCTCTATCCTCGTAGATGTGCCGTATCCGGTTGTGGGATAACGGATGGTTTTTATCCCCCATTCTATACCAGATAGCATCGTGTTTATTGCCTGCCGGATGGGTGAACCGGATCACTCCGTTTGTACCTCCGAACCAATAGAATCCTTTGGAATCCCGGAACAGGGAATAGAACTGATTTCCGTCTCCCGTGCCTGTGATTTGAGAAATCGGTACAAATTGCAGCGCACTGTTATAGCGTGACAGGGAAATGCCATAATCTGTTCCCAGCCAGATATTATGTTCCTGATCCGAGAATATGTTCCAGATAATATTGTTGGTTAGTGACTGGATATTGCGTGAATCGTGAATGATATGCTGCAAAGGTTCTTTGTCATTCTGGTACACATAAAGCCCGTTGTCTGTACCTGCCAGCAAATTTTCATCTCCGTCCAGTGCCAGTGATTTGATGGAGTTGTTATGAAATACCTCTATCGCCTTCATCTCTCCTGTAGTGGGATTGTATTGGAAGAGATAACCTTCCATCCCGATCCAGATACATTGTCGGGTGGTGTCTTCCAACAGAGAATTGACAAACAAATTGCTGCCTCCCCGGTTAACGGGCAAAAGGATGTTTTCAAATTTTCCACTTGCCTGCACATAGCGGCATAATCCGTTGTAAGTACCTATATAAATTTGATTATCTTTTGTCTGAATGACGGAATAGATGGTGTTATGAGGCAATCCGGTCTGTTTGCTATCGAAATGATTCAGTTGACGGCTTTTTAACTGATAAGTATATAATCCATTCAACGAACCTATCCACAATGTATCTCCCTGGAGTACCATGGTACGGACATCCGTTGGGAAATCAGTATCCGGTTGCTCATATTTGTCTGTTCGATAGTTATAAACAAGAATCCCGTTATCTGTTCCCAGATATAAATAAGTGTTATCTGCTATAATACCGCAGTAGATACGTGTGTTAGTACGTTCTCCATACGTGAAATGCTGTTGTGTGGAATAACCGTCATAACTGAATAAACCCTTGTTGGAACCCACCCATATCAGTCCCTCGCTATCTTGCAGGAAGCAACTAATCACCGAAGCTTCGGCCCCGAGATAGATGTTGTCGAATTGCTGATAATTTACTTTTTGCCCATACACATTGCCACTGCTACAGTAGGCAAGGATGAGAAAAAGAATTGTTGTAATTCGTTCGCGCATGGTGTTAGGTTTGCAGGTTTTTAAATCTGTAATTGTTGTAAAAGTATTCCTTCTTTTCTGCAAATGTAGGAAAAATGTCGGTTACACTTGTAAATATCCCGCTCTTTTTGTTCCTTTGCTATCTATTTATAAACAGAAAACTTACGTATGAGAAAACTAATTTATTGGCTTTTATTGCCGTTGGCAGTGGCTGTGAGTGCATGTGGCGGTAAAAAAGGATCTTCAGATAATACGTCGACATTGGCGATGATAGACAGTGTGGATGCTCACGGATTGCAGCGTATGCAGACGTCTAAGAGCGAAACCGACTTTAAATTTAAGGGGAAAGATTATCATTCCCTCGTTTCGCGTACTCCGGATGAAAATCTGCCCCATGTGACAAACGAGCTGGGAGATACCTATGTCGACAATAAAATAGTGTTGCACCTGACTCGTGGTAATGAAACCGTGTTGAACAAGACCTTTACCAAGAATGATTTTTCATCGGTAGTCGATGCGAACTTCCTATCTAAGTCTATATTGGAAGGCATTGTATATGACAAGACTACTCCGCAGGGAATTGTGTATGCAGCGAGTGTTTGTTATCCGCAGACAGATTTGTATATGCCGCTTTCCATAACGATTACCGCTGATGGAAAAATGAGTATACAGAAAGTGGATATGCTTGAAGAAGATTATGACGATGAAGCACCTAATTAAGCTTGTAGGCGGGTGTTGACAGTAAAATTACACAAATGTGAAAACATTTGAGACAAAAGAAAGGCAGCCAATGAGGTTGCCTTTCGTATTTTTGCACCGTCAACAAACTTAATACCGAATAGAATGAAGAAAAACATTTTTGCTATCTGTGTGGTAGCAGTAGGATGTACGGCACTGACCGCTCAAACCCAAGATACACAAACGTTGGTTCCGCTTACGGAACGGGTAAACGTGCAGGCGGATTCGGCACGCGTCAATCAAATTATAGACGATTGCTGGGTAGCAGTAGGGACTAAAAAGCCTCATGCAATTCAACGCGACTTCACACGTATGTTCAACGGTAAGCCTTCCTATCGTTTTGAATTGAAGGAAGATGATAACACCCTGTCAGGATATGCCAAAGGGGAAACAAAAGGGCGTGCGGAATTTTCTTATTGTTATGCAGCTTCCGATGATTTCAAAGGCCTGCCTGCCGATGTTTATCAGAAAGCACAGATTACCAAAACTGTATATCATCATGGGAAAGGTATTTGTCCGCAAGGAGCTTCCCGCGACTATGAGTTTGCCGTATATATTCCTTCTTCATTGGGTAGCGATGTCTCGACAATTTTTGCCCAATGGCATGGGATGCCGGATCGTACATTGGTACAAACTCCACAGGGAGAAGTGAAGAAACTTACGATTGACGAGTTCGTTGAACTGGAAAAGACTACAATCTTTAAAAAGAATGAAGGGCACGAGAAAGTAGCCAAGCTGGATAAACAAGGTAATCCGGTGAAAGACAAACAAGGAAATCCTGTATATCAGGCCGGAAAGGCCAACGGATGGCTCGTGGAACAAGGAGGCTATCCTCCATTGGCGTTCGGGTTCTCCGGCGGATGGTTCTATATCAAAGCAAATTCCGACCGTAAGTGGCTGACGGATAAAGACGACCGTTGCAACGCAAATCCCGAAAAAACACCGATCATGAAACCTGTAACATCAGACTATAAAGCATCGACCATTGCTTACAAAATGCCTTATGCCGATTTTCCGAAAGACTGCTGGATTACATTCCGCATTCATATTGACTGGACAGTCTATGGCAAAGAGGCGGAAACGATTGTAAAACCGGGTATGCTCGATGTGCAGATGGACTATCAGGAAAAGGGGAAAAAGGTTAGTAAACACATTGTAGACAATGAAAAAATCATGATTGGACGTAACGACGATGATGGTTATTACTTCAAGTTCGGTATTTACCGTGTAGGTAATAGCACTAAGCCGGTATGTTACAATTTGGCAAACTATTCAGAAAGGTAATTAGTCAGAAGGTAAAAAGAGAGTGATATCCGGATGTTCTTTTTGTGAGCATCCGGATATTTTTTTAGTTCTTTTACCGTTTATTTGTCAGCGCAGCAATGATAGTGATACCATTTTTACTGTCATAATTTGCTGATTGTAATAAAGTTAAAAATGATAAAAAATAGGACTGCATCTAGTAAGTACGTGTCAGGTATGCAAAAAGATTTGTTTTTTTGCCGCTTGCCAAATGGCATATATAAAATAACTAGTGATGCAAATGATGAACAAAAATGGGTTTAGCCGATGTGCAGAGTTCTACATCGGTCGTTTGCGAAAGGAAGGAAGGCATTCTACAGCGCATGTCTATAAGAATGCTATCTTCTCTTTTAGCAAATTTTGTGGCACGTCCAATGTGTCGTTCAGACAGGTTACCCGCGAGCGTTTACGACGTTACGGGCAGTACCTTTATGAGTGTGGCTTGAAGCCTAATACGATTTCTACGTATATGCGTATGCTTCGTTGTATTTATAATCGAGGAGTGGAAGCAGGTAGTGCACCTTACGTACCCCGATTGTTTCATGATGTTTATACGGGAGTAGATGTTCGCCAAAAGAAAGCTTTGCCTATCGGTGAATTACGTAGACTTTTGTATGAGGATCCCAAATCGGAGCGTTTGCGTCGAACACAGGCTATTGCTGCCTTGATGTTTCAATTCTGTGGAATGTCATTCGCGGATTTAGCTCATCTGGAGAAATCAGCTTTAGATCAGAATGTGTTACGGTATAACCGTATCAAGACTAAAACTCCGATGAGTGTGGAAATACTTGATACTGCAAAGGAAATGATCAACCGGCTTCGTAGTAACCAGGATTCTCATCCGGATTCTCCGGATTATCTGTTTGATATTCTTAGCAGTGATAAGAAACGGACGGATGAAAGGGCTTATCGGGAATACCAGTCTGCCCTCCGTCGATTCAACAACCGTTTAAAGGACTTAGCGAGAGCTTTACGTTTGAAGTCTCCTGTCACTTCTTACACACTTCGCCATTCTTGGGCAACGACAGCGAAGTATCGGGGAGTATCGATTGAAATGATTAGTGAATCATTGGGACACAAATCTATAAAAACCACACAAATCTATTTGAAAGGCTTCGGACTTAAAGAACGTACGGAGGTAAATAAAGGGAATTTATCTTACGTGAGAAACTGTTGTGTAGACAGATGGTAGATATGTAAAATGTTGATAATCAGAAGTAAAATATGTGTGTTACTTCTTAGGTAACAGAACTTAAATTTGACGCAAAGATAGACAAAAACACGAATAGTAAGCAAATATTCTTCCACTTTTTTTCGTTTTATCTGAAACATAGAGCAAAAAACTATCTGAACATGAAATAATCTTATTTCCATGCTCTATACTTTTTCATTGCCTAATTCAATAGTTTTCTTATTGAATATTAGGCTTTTCCATTTTCTACGCCTTTGTCATGTATGTGATTTCTATTTTCACTGTAGTATGCGTTTCGTGTATGTATTGTCTGTTACCTAAGAAGTAACGGATGAACATGGGGTAAAAAAATATGATTTTAACGAAACCGAAATCAGTAAATGCCGGGCCTAGTAGTGGGACAGGGGAAGGCGTAGCACACTCAAAACGCTGGTATGTAGCACTCGTTCGAATGCATCACGAGAAAAAAGTTGCCGAGCGTTTGTCTAAGATGGGAATTGATTCTTTTGTTCCCGTTCAACAACAAATCCATCAATGGAGTGACCGTCGTAAGATGGTTGATACAGTCTTACTCCCAATGATGGTTTTTGTACATGTCAATCCAAAAGAACGTATGGAAGTCCTTTCATTTTCTACGGTCAGCCGTTATATGGTGATGCGTGGAGAGAGTACTCCTGCCGTTATTCCTGACGAGCAGATGGCCCGTTTCCGTTTCATGCTCGATTATTCCGAAGAAGCAGTCTGTATGAATGATACTCCACTAGCGCGTGGTGAGAAAGTTCGTGTCATAAAAGGTCCTTTGAGTGGACTTGTTGGCGAACTTGTGACTGTAGGCGGGAAGAGTAAGATTGCCGTTCGTTTAAATATGCTTGGCTGTGCTTGTGTAGATATGCCAATCGGTTATGTAGAACCCACAAAGATCACCAATGACAACACGAAGAAAATTTAACGTATTTCTATTCATTCTGTTGCTGGGAGTTTTTTCTCCTTTAATGGCTCAAAATATGAGCGACTCCCAAGTTCTTGAATATGTCAAGGATGGCATCCGCCAGGGTAAAGAACAGAAACAACTAGCTTCTGAACTGGCACGTAGAGGTGTGACCAAAGAACAGGCAACTCGTGTGAAGCAACTCTATGAGCAGCAAAACAATGTCAATGCTTCCAATGCAACGGGTACCGACATCAATGAATCACGCCTTCGTGAGGAAATGAAAGAAAACACTTCCGATATGCTGGAAGACCACCCGAGCACTCAAGACCTCGCACTTGGGAACCAGGTTTTCGGACGAAATATTTTCAACACCCGTAACCTTACTTTTGAACCCAGTGTCAATATCGCCACCCCCTTGAACTATCGTCTGGGTCCCGGTGATGAAGTGATTATCGATATCTGGGGAGCCAGCCAGAACACTATCCGCCAACAGATTTCTCCTGACGGCACGATCAACATTCAGAAAATAGGTCCTGTCAACCTGAACGGACTAACTATTGCTGAAGCCAATGACTATCTCAAAAAAACATTAAACAAGATATATAATGGTCTTAATAATGCGAATGATCCCACCTCTGACATCCGTCTGACTTTGGGCAGCATACGTACTATCCAGATCAATGTAATGGGTGAGGTTGTCCAACCGGGCACTTACTCTCTCTCTTCTTTTGCCACAGTCTTTCATGCACTTTACCGTGCGGGTGGAGTCAGTGACATAGGAAGTCTTCGCAATGTGCAGCTGGTACGTAACGGCAAAAATATCGCCACGATCGACGTCTACCAATTTATCATGAAAGGAAACATTCAGGATGACATTCGTCTTCAGGAAGGCGATGTAGTAATAGTCCCTGCCTATGACGTATTGGTTAAGATCGACGGAAAAGTGAAACGCCCGATGCGTTTCGAAATGAAAAAGGATGAGAGCTTATCCACCCTTATTAGTTATGCCGGTGGCTTTGAAGCTGACGCCTACACCCGTTCCTTGCGTGTCGTACGTCAGAACGGACAGGAATATGAAGTAAACACAGTCAAAGACCTTGACTATAGTGTCTATAAAATGCGGAACGGTGATGTTGTGACCGTCGAAGCCATCCTTAATCGTTTCATCAATAAACTTGAAATCCGTGGAGCCGTTTATCGTCCCGGCATCTACCAGTTGAATGGAAAACTGAATACAGTCCGTGAACTGGTAAACGAAGCTCAAGGCCTGACCGGTGATGCCTTCTTGAACCGTGCCGTTCTCTACCGCCAGCGTGAGGACTTGACTACCGAAGTTGTTCCAGTAGACATTAAAGCTATCATGGACGGTACTTCCCAAAACATCATCCTGATGAAAAACGATATCCTTTATATTCCGAGTATTCATGACCTGGAAGACAGAGGCAACGTCGTAATCCATGGTGAAGTAGCCAAACCTGATTCCTATCCTTATGCGGATAACATGACCCTTGAAGACTTGATCATTCAAGCGGGTGGATTGCGTGAAGCCGCTTCTGTGGTTCGTGTAGATGTATCCCGTAGAATTAAGAATCCTCGTAGTACAGTAGATAACGATACTATCGGCCAGATATATACATTCTCCCTAAAAGAAGGTTTTATTGTAGATGGAACTCCTGGCTTCGTACTTCAACCTTATGATGAAGTTTATGTACGTCGTAGTCCAGGGTATCAGGCTCAACAGAATGTGGTTGTTGAAGGTGAAATTCTGTTCGGAGGCTCTTATGCAATGACCAGTCGTGAAGAACGTCTTTCGGACTTGATCAATAAAGCTGGAGGTGCAACGAATTATGCCTACTTACGTGGTGCAAAATTGACTCGTGTGGCTAATGCAAGTGAAAAGAAACGCATGGGTGATGTGATCCGCTTGATGAGCAGGCAGTTGGGTGAGGCTATGATGGACTCTTTGGGTGTTCGTGTGGAAGATACCTTTAGTGTTGGTATTGACTTGGAAAAGGCATTGGCTAATCCTGGTAGTACAGCAGATATTGTCTTGCGTGAAGGTGATGTGATTTCTATTCCGAAGAACAATAATACGGTTACAATTAATGGTGCTGTAATGGTTCCGAATACAGTTTCATATATAGAGGGTGAGAATATAGATTATTATCTGAATCAAGCCGGTGGTTATTCTGAAAATGCAAAGAAGAGTAAGAAATTTATCGTATACATGAACGGCCAGGTAACTAAAGTGAAAGGTAGTGGTAAGAAACAGATTGAGCCTGGGTGTGAGATAATTGTTCCCAGTAAATCAAAGAAGCGTACTAATATAGGTAATATTCTAGGTTACGCTACTACATTCAGCACTTTGGGAATGATGGTTGCATCTATTGCTAATCTGATCAAAAAATAAAAGATAACAGCTTATACCACTATGATAGAAGGAGAATCTGAAAAAGAAATAAGACAGAAGCAGAGTAACCATACAGATGAAGAGATCGAAATTGATCTAATGGATATTCTTCGTAAGATTATAGGTATTCGTAAGACAATCTATAAAGTTGCTGGTATTGGTTTGATAATTGGCATTATTATAGCAATCAGTATTCCTAAACAGTACACAGTTGAAGTTACTCTTTCTCCAGAGATGGGAAGTAATAAGGGCAATGGTTTATCTGGTTTGGCAGCTTCTTTCCTTGGAAATGAAGTTGCCATGGGTGATGGTACTGATGCATTGAATGCTTCTTTGTCTGCCGATATTGTTTCTTCTACTCCTTTTTTACTAGAACTTTCTACAATGGAAATATCAGTATCGAAAGATGAAAATATGACATTGAATATTTATTTGGATGAGGAATCTTCTCCATGGTGGAATTATGTAATTGGATTCCCTGGTATGGTAATTGGTGGAATGAAGTCATTGTTTGTTGAAGAAAATAACGAATTAGTAACTTCAGATAAAATCAATCAGGGGATAATTGAATTATCTAAGAAAGAGTCAAGGAAGATTGAAACTTTAAAAAAAATGATAACTGCCTCTGTAGATAAGAAAACATCTATGACCACGGTTGCTGTGACTTTACAAAATCCTAAAGTAGCTGCGGTAGTTGCTGATTCTGTTGTAAGAAAATTGCAAGAGTACATTATAGACTATCGTACATCCAAGGCTAAAGAAGATTGTCTTTATTTGGAGAAACTCTTCAAAGAACGTCAACAAGAGTATTATACTGCCCAGAGAAAATATGCTAATTATGTAGATTCTCATGACAATATCATATTTCAGAGTGCGCGTGCTGAACAGGAGCGATTACAGAATGATATGAGTTTAGCGTATCAAGTGTATAGTCAGGTTGCAAATCAGCTTCAAGTTGCTAGAGCTAAAGTTCAGGAGGAGAAACCTGTATTCGCTGTTATAGAGCCTGCAGTGGTACCATTGAATCCTTCGGGAACCAGTAAGAAAATATATGTTTTGGCTTTTGTTTTCTTTTCTGTTTGTATTGTCATACCATGGAATTTATTTGGGAAAGATATTTTGAATAAATTTAAAGATATGCGAGCTTAAGATCAATAAGTAAAGTGATATGGCATCAACTAACCAGATAAATAAAATAGTAGAACTTATTGCTGTTTTAGGAGATTTGATCATACTGAACTTTAGTTTGTATCAATTCCTTTTCTTTTGGAAAAAAGTATTCATATATTTACCTTTTTCTTGTACTGCTTCTTTTATGATGACTTCACTAAGTCTTTGCTATTTGGCATGCTCGGTATCTCGTGGAAAAGCTTGGAATAGTCGAGAGATTCGTGCAGACCAGCTAGTGTTACGTGTATTGAAGAATATTATAATATTTTCAGTCTTTTGGGCATGTATCATGGCTTTTAGCGGAATTTCTATTATTTCTCCACTTTTTTTTGTTCTTTATTTTTTTATTCTCTTTGTTATTTTAAGCATCTATCGTATCATTATTCGTCATTTGCTAATTAGCTATTGTGCTAAAGGTAATCATAAACATTATACAGTTTTTGTAGGTGGAGGTAATAATATGCAGATGCTATATGAGGAAATGGAGAGCTCTTTGGCATCTGTCTATGAAGTTGTCGGCTATTTTGATATTCTCCCTAATGAGGAGTTATCCTCACAGTGTCCTTATCTAGGTACTCCTGACTGTTTTGCGGATTTTATGGCAGGAAGGACTGATATAAAGCATATCTTTTGTTCTTTGTCTGTGGAACAGGGGCGTTATAATGTTCCTATAACAAATTATTGCGAGAATCACTTACTTTATTTTCATGGTGTTCCTAATGTTTTTAAGGGGTTTCCTAGGCGTATTTGTCATAGTATGGTAGGAAATATGCCGATTCTTAATTTACGGTACGAACCGCTTAGTAAAATGGAGAATCGTCTATTGAAACGAGTGTTTGATATAGTTTTGTCAGGATTCTTTTTAGTTACTATTTTCCCATTTATTTATCTAATTGTGGGGATTATTATTAAACTAACTTCTCCTGGACCTATCTTTTTTACACAAATGAGGACAGGCTTGAATGGTGTGGAATTCAAGTGTTATAAATTTCGTTCTATGAAAGTAAATGAAGAAGCTGATAGTAAACAAGCAACGATTGATGATCCTCGAAAAACAAAATTTGGAGATTTCATTCGCCGTTATAACATTGATGAACTGCCTCAATTTATAAATGTTTTTAAGGGTGAAATGTCAATAGTGGGGCCTCGTCCTCATATGTTAGCTCATACTGAAATTTATGCACAGCTAATTGATAAATATATGGTACGTCATTTTATCAAGCCTGGAGTAACTGGGTGGGCACAAACACATGGCTTTCGTGGTGAAACTAGAGAATTGTCCCAAATGGAGGGTCGTGTTAAGGCTGATATTTGGTATATGGAACATTGGACACTATTACTTGACTTATATATTATTTATAAGACTGTGATAAATGCACTTATTGGAGAAAAAAATGCATACTAAGGAAAGATATATAAATAGTCTTTCTTTCTAGGAAAAATGTTGTAAAAAATAGAAATATGGAAGCTCGAATTATAGATTTGCCTAAGATTTTAGATAGACGAGGTAATCTTTCTATTATAGAGGAAGAAAATCATATACCATTTAAAATAAAACGTACATATTGGATTTATGATGTTCCTGGAGGAGAAAAACGCGGAGGTCATGCTTATAGAGAAAATCAAGAGTTTATAGTAGCTCTCTCTGGAAGTTTTGATGTACTTCTTGATGATGGGAAAGAACAAAATATTTTTCATCTAAATCGTTCTTATTATGGATTATATGTACCGAAAGGATTTTGGCGGAAAATGGAAAATTTTTCAACAAATTCACTTGCTTTAATATTATCATCTACTCCTTTTAATGCGGATGATTATATATATGATTATGAACAATTTAAGAAAGTATTTAATGGCTAAGTCAACAGTATATGATTGTTCTATCATAGAACTTCCTAAAATAGAGAATCGTGCGGGAAATATAACCCCTATTCATGGAGGTTTGAATGTTCCTTTTGAGATAAAACGTGTGTTTTATAGCTATGATATACCTGGTGGAGAAGCTCGTGGAGCACATGCTCACAGAGAATGTCATCAATTTCTTATTGCTGGTAGTGGTAGTTTTGAGGTAGTACTTGATGATGGAGTAAATAAGCGTACTGTATTACTGAATCGTCCTTTTTATGGATTACATATTCCCCCTGGAATATGGGCTTCTGAACAGGGTTTTTCTTCAGGATCTATTTGTTTGGTATTAGCTTCCGATACTTATAATGAGAAAGATTATATAAGAAATTATGATGATTATTTAGTATATAAAAATGCGCTATGATTGAAATACAACAATATAAACCAGATTGTATACAAGTTTGGAATCAGTATGTCCATAATTCAAAGAATGGGACTTTTTTGTTCGACAGAAATTATATGGATTACCATTCAGAGCGATTTCAGGATTTTTCCTTAATGATATATCGAAATTCTAAACTTTATTGTCTTTTACCGGCAAACAAAGTCGATAACATTCTATATTCTCATCAAGGATTGACTTATGGTGGTTTTATTATAAATTCTAAAGTAACAGTTTCGGATTTAATAGAAGTTTTGGATGCTGTTAATTGTTATTTGAAAGAAAAGGGGATTGTGAAAGTCATTTATAAGGCAATTCCATATATTTATCATAAATTGCCAGCGCAAGAAGACCTATATGCTTTATTTAGAATTCCTGGATGTAGATTAATTGCTCGAAATATTTCTTCAACAATCTTTCTAAGTAATAAAGTGAAATTTATAGAATCTCGTAGGTCTGGTATTCGCAAAGCTTTGAAGAATGAAATAAGAATAGAAGAAAGCGATCATTTAGAATTATTTTGGGATATATTAAATACAAATCTGAAAAATAGATATGGTGTGAGACCTGTTCATACACTTCAGGAAATGCAATTATTAAAATCTCGTTTTCCGGAGAATATAGTTCTATATTTAGCTTTTCAAGGAGAACGTGCAATAGGGGGAACCTTATTGTATCTAATGGGGCATATTGTTCATACACAGTATATTTCAGCCAGTTTAGAAGGTAAAGAGGTTGGGGCTTTAGACTTGCTTTTTGATTATTTGATTAATACACAATATGCAACTTGCGAATATTTTGATTTTGGTCAGTCAACAGAAAATAATGGTGAGTATTTGAATGAAGCCTTGATTTTTCAGAAGGAAGGCTTCGGGGGGCGGGGAGTTATTTATGATATTTATGAATATGAACTATGAAGATTGATATTTATGATGGCTTTATCATTAATCCTACTGTTGAAGTAACTCCAACCATTCGGATTTCTCCTTTCATCGAGAAGGATTTGAATCGTTTAAATGTAGATATAGAGATTGCTAAAGAATATTTGCGTGAAAGATTTGGGGAATATTTATTGACCATAAAAGCACGTGATGCAATTTCTTTGGCTTTGTCATATTACGATCTAGTTCATGATGATGTTGTAACGATATTAACGACATCTGGTAATTATTATATAAGTAGCTGTGTTACTAGAGAAATAGAGAAATATTGTTTATGGTCTAGAGAAATAACAGAACGGACTAAGATTATTTTTATTAATCATGAGTTTGGGTATCCTTGTGAGAGATTAAATGAATTGAAAAAATATAATATACCGATTATTGAAGATTGTGCACATTCTTTTATTTCTAAAGATAAACATTCACTGATAGGAAAAATAGGTGATTTTGTAATATATAGCTTACCTAAAATTTTTCCAATGCAAATAGGAGGTGTTTTAGTCTCAAATAAAATGCAATTTCCTTCTGATAATATGATACCATCACGTTATCAAGATTATATTTTAAAGAATCTTTCAAGAAATATACCATTAATAGATTATATTGCTGAACGGCGTTTATTTAATTATACATATTTGTCTGAAAAGCTTTCATATATAGGGATCTCTCCGTTTTTTTTATTGGAGAAGAAGAGCATTCCAGGTGTCTTTTTATTTAAATGGGAGGATAATATAGACTATAATTCACTGAAGATTTTTATGCAAAACAATGGTGTTGAATCAAGTGTTTTTTATGGTAAAAGTGCATTTTATATCCCAGTCCATCAACAACTCGATATGTTTCATTTGGATTATATGATAACTTTACTAAAATATTTCAAAGATGGTTTATGCTAATATTATGCTAGGTGAAAATGTGCAATTAGACCCCTCATCGTCGATTAATAATATAATTATAGGAAATAATGTAAGAATAGCCAAGTATGTATCTGCATATGGTGGTCCTAATAATTTATTAGAAATTGGAGCTAATACCTATATTGGGATGAATTGTATCTTAAATGGGTTTTCTGCAAAGTTAACAATAGGAAAATATGTAAGTTTTGCTCAAAATGTTAATATTATGGTAGATTCAGGTCCAAATGCTAGTAGTGAAATGCAAAAAATTTATCCAATATATAAAAAAGAAGTCTCTATTGGAGATCATTCATGGATTGGTGCATCGGCAATTATTATGCCAGGGGTTATATTGGGCAAATTTTGTGTTGTTGCAGCTGGTAGCTTTGTAACAACTTCATTTCCTGATTTTTCAATAGTTGGCGGAACACCGGCAAAACTGATTCGAAATTTTTCAGATAGTGAAATAAAAAAATTAGCTTATGATTAAATTTTTAGATTTACAAAAAATAACAGAAAGATATTCTGTTGAAATACATGAAGCGGTTAGTCGTGTTATTGATTCAGGCTGGTATCTTCAAGGGAAGGAAAATGAAGATTTTGAGGTAAATTATTCCCAGTATATTGGGACTAAATATACCGTAGGTTGTGCAAATGGGTTAGATGCATTAGTTTGGATATTTCGTGCTTATATAGAAATGGGGGTAATGCATCCTGGTGACGAAATAATAGTTCCTGCTAATACTTATATTGCCTCTATTTTAGCGATATCAGAGAATGGGTTAATCCCTATTTTGGTAGAACCTAATATTGAGACTTATCAAATAGATGACTCCAAAATAGAAGCATTTATAACAGAGCGCACAAAAGGTATCTTAATTGTTCATCTTTATGGCCAATGTGCCTATACTGATAAAATAGGGGATATTTGTAATAAATATCATCTTAAGTTGGTGGAAGATAATGCTCAAGCTCATGGTTGTATATATCAGAGTAGAAAGACAGGTTCATTAGGAGATGCTGCTGGGCATAGTTTTTATCCAGGTAAGAATTTGGGGGCATTAGGAGATGCTGGTGCAGTAACAACTAACGACGAGGAATTAGCAAAGGTGATTCGTGCGATTGCTAACTATGGTTCACATAAAAAATATGTATTCAAATATTGTGGACGCAATAGTCGATTGGATGAGATACAAGCAGCTGTGCTAAATGTGAAATTAAAGCATTTGGATGAAGATTTAGCTATTCGTAAGGAATTTGCAAGATATTATATTGATCATATAACTAATCCAGCAATTATTACTCCAATAATAAAAGACTGGGATACTCATGCATTCCATATTTTTACTATTCGTGTAAAAAAACGTAATGAATTGCAGAAGTATTTAGCTGACAATGGTGTACAGACTATTATTCATTATCCTATACCTCCTCATAAACAAGAGTGCTTTAAGGAGTGGAACAAACTTTCGTACCCTATTACGGAACAAATTCATAATGAAGAACTTAGTTTGCCATTAAGCCCAATAATGATGAATATGGAGATAAAAACTATTGTTGATTTACTGAACAAGTGGGAATGATATATAAGTTTGCCTCTTTTGCTAAACGTACAGCGAAAGAGGATATAGTAAAAGTGTTTTCATTTAATGCTATATCTACCTTAGTGCGTATGCTTACAGGATTAATAAGCGTAAAAGTTGTGGCTTCTATTATAGGTCCATGTGGGATTGCTCTATTAGGTCAATTGAATAATTTTTCAACTATCTTATTGGGAGTAGCTAATGGCGGAATTAATAGTGGAATAACGAAATATGTAGCAGAATATAAAGAAGATGAATCTGCAATAAAAAAAATTCTATCCAATGCTTTACAGATAACTTTATTTTTCACTTTTATAGTGAGTTTAGGGTTAATAATTTTACATAATCAACTTAGTCGTTTGGTAATGCTTTCTGATGAATATGGATATGTATTCTTAATTTTTGGTTTTACAATATTTCTGTACACTCTGAATACTCTATTAATTTCTATCCTAAATGGATATAAAGAGTTTAAAAGATATGTGATTGTGAATATATCAGGGACTATAGTTGGATTACTTTTTACTATATGTTTTGTTTTTTCTATGGGATTGAAAGGTGCATTGATTAGTGCCGTTTCTTATCAGAGTGTGGTGTTTTTTGTTACATTTTGGATATGTAGAAAAGCTCCATGGCTATCTGTCATCTATTATAGAGAGAGGTTAGATAGGAAGATACTTCGACGTTTCCTGAATTATTCAGCTATGACATTAGTCTCATTATCAGTTGTTCCGGTTAGCCAAATGTTATTACGTGGATATGTTATTTCTGAAATATCTATGACAGAAGCTGGATGGTGGGAAGCAATGAATCGTATTTCAAACGTATACTTAATGGTGATAACCACCTCTTTTAGTATTTACTACTTACCTCGTTTATCAGAGATAAAGGAAATTTCGGAATTACGGTATGAAATATTCAAGTGTTACAAAGTCATTATTCCTATATTATTATCGGGGTTAACTCTTGTATATTTATTGAGACATTTTGTTGTTATGATACTTTTTTCTCCAGATTTTTATCCGATGGAGAGCTTGTTTATTTGGCAATTGTTAGGAGACTTTTTTAAAATATCTAGTTGGTTGTTAGCTTTTTTGATGGTAGCAAAATCTATGACTAAAACATTTATTGCAACTGAAGTCGTATTTTCTGGTTTATTCGTGGTATTAGGATATTTGTTTATGAATCTAAATGGAGTGGTTGGGATAACACAAGCATATTTTGTGAACTATGTAATATATACGGTTTGCATGGTTGTCATATTTAGGAAAATTATCGTTTATAGGGTATTATGAGGCAATAATAGAGATAATGTAAGATTATAAATTCTCTTTTATTTTAATATTAATTTGTAGTGTTGAGAACGTAGATTGTTTTGTCGTTGAAAATCAAAACTAAAGTATATACTTCATAACTATATAGAAAACTAGATAAGCTGATAGTTTAAATAAGTTTAGATTATTTGTGAACAGAATAGAATGCTAAAGTGGCATAGATTATGAAAAAGGGTACATTGACAGAAAGGCAAGTAATAGACATTTTTGAGATAATAAAACAAAAAGCTTCTGATAAGATGCAAAGTGGGCATTTGGAACAGAGTATTTGTTATATAGAAGTAGCTGCACAATGGGCTTATAATTATAATTTTAAATATGTTGATGAAGATTTGGAGTTTCTTCTGCAAAATATATCTTGTAGTATAAAAGAACGTTTGCTGCAGGATAGATTCACGGTAAATAATGGAGAAGAACGTATCGTGCTTGTTTGTAACAGAACTATAAATGGAGGGGAAGTGACTCAACAATATAGTAAAGCATTGGCCAAGGTCGGAGTTCCTGTTTTAATAATCGTATTAAATCGTATTGTTCAAATTAATGGGGTTAGAATTGGTTCTACAGAAATTCCAGCCTATTTGCAAGATAAAGAAAATATTACCATTAAAATAATTGAGGAGTCAAGATCTTTAATGGATACAACGGAGGAGGTGGCGAGAGAAATCCGTAATTTTAATCCAACGAAAATATTGACTCATGTATGGCCATGGGATGCACGGTTAATAATTGCTGTCATGGCTGCTAAGCAATGCCCATGTTATAATATTAATTTTAATGATCACACATTTTGGATTGGTAAATCAATGCTTGATTATTTGATAGAATTTAGACCATATGGAGCTTCAGTTTCGGTAGATAGACGTGGGGTGAAGTTGAGTCAATTGCTTTATTTACCTTATTATCCTATCATATCCGACGATATACCTTTTCAAGGATTCCCTTTTGATCGAACAGGGAAAGTTGTGATTTTTACAGGAGGGACAGAGTATAAAATGTTAGATGAGGAGAATTTATTCTTTGACATCATGGATAAAGTTTTAGATGATAACCCAAATTCGATTGTCTTTCTTGCATCTACATCATTAAGGGAGATAAAAAAACGTATCCTTAGAATGAAGAATGGAGAGCGCGTATATACATCTAAATATAGAAAGGATATATCTCAACTTTTTAGAAACTGTGATATATATTATGGTACATATCCTTTGTCTGGAGGTCTAATGTGTCAATATGCAGCTGCTTTTGGTAAACCAATTTTGGCTTATGCAAAAAAGAGAGTAGAGTTGGATGAGGTGGATGGCATTGTTAATTATCATAATGAAGCACCGATTGCCAAAAATGATTTAGATACACTATTTGCATATGCTAAGGAATTATGTAATGATCCTTTGTATAGAAAATCAGAGGGACAAAGATTGCGTTGTGCAGTAATTAATTCCCAAGAGTTTGATAAAAAACTTAATGATTTATTGACTGGTAATTATGAATCAAAGCAAATGTTACCTTTGGATATTGCTTATGATAACATTAAGGAGTTCTATTTTAATTATGCAAACAACTATTGTAATGGGTATTTATCACTTCTACTTAAAACATTTAAGTTTCGCTCTTTTATTTATTTTCCTCGTTATTCTGTATTATTTGTAATGCGATTATTAGACTTTTTTATATATAAGTTGAAAGCTTTCTTTTAATGGACATATCTAGCTATATGTGCTATGTTAATATGGGAGATTTGCAGATGAAGAGCATTTTAATGATATATAGTTTTGATGAATTGCTAAAATATAATGATGTATGGTTTATTTATTGGTATTTCAGTTGTTAGTTTTCTTATTGATATGCAATACTACTTTTGTTGCGCTGACATCACTAATAGTATTTTTATCATATAAGATAAAAAGAAAATATAAATTGGGAGGGGTGGACAGTCAAAACGATGTAATAAAGAATAAACACTCTTCTCTTTATCTGTTGAAACGCTATTTGGGTGGATTTATGCGTTATTATGATTACCGGGTATCACAAGTACCATCCCATCATTTTCGTAACTTTGTTTATCGTAATGTATATTGTGTAGATATGGCACCGAAAGTCGTAATATATTATGGTACTGAAATGAGAGAACCCTATAAAATAAGAATAGGATGTGGAAGTATTATTGGAGACCGGGCCATATTGGATGGGAGAAATGGCATTGAAATAGGTGAAAACGTAAATTTATCTTCTAATGTGTCTATTTGGACAGAACAGCACGACCACCGAGATTCATTTTTTCGTTGTGATACACAAACGAAAACTCCTGTTAAAATAGGTAATCGTGTTTGGATAGGTCCCAATGCCTTAATTCTTCATAGTGTGGAGATTGGAGAAGGAGCAGTAGTGGCAGCAGGTGCAGTAGTCACGAAGTCTATAGAGCCTTATACTATTGTTGCAGGAGTTCCAGCCAAAAAAATTGGGGAACGAAATAAGAATTTAAAATATGAAATGACTGGGGAATATGTACCATTCTACTAGTATCTTGATATGAATATTGATGATTTTACTATAGGAATAAAAAAGAATGGAATTCTAATCTTTTTAAAGTGTAATAGTTGATGATATAGGATCCTTGAGCTTTTTATTTGTATGAGTTGAAGATTAGAGAATACTTACTAATAAAAAAGAATGTATGTTTTTCCGAAGAATGCAAGACCTTTGTTTTAAAATTATGTCTAAAATGGTAAGCCCACATGGTGCAGCTGAGCTTATGAGGAGTAAGTTTCATTATCTTGGTAGAAATGTGCAGTTATATTCGTGTAGTATACCAGAACCATATTTAGTTAGTATTCATGATAATGTAATTTGTGCTGCAAATGTAAGGTTTATAAATCATGATGTAAGTTGCTTTAATATAGCACAGTATTTGGGGATTTCATTATCAGAAGTGGATAAAGTCGGTAGTATTGAACTTTTTGAGAACTGTTTTGTAGGGGCATATTCAATACTTTTACCTAATACCTCTGTTGGTGCAAACTCTATAGTTGCTGCAGGTAGTATAGTTACTAAACATATTCCATCTGGGGAAGTATGGGGAGGAGTTCCTGCTAAATTTATAATGACTACGGATGAATATGCCAAAAAAGTAATTAAGAATTGCCATAATTATCCGTGGATGAGTAAAAGATGCAATAATAGGGATCTTATAAAAATGAGGCAACAATATTTTTTTAGTAAAAATAAAGCCTAGTATTTTCTTTTTTTGATAGATGATTTCTTCATGTTTACATTGTTGTATTTAATAATTAGTTTAAGATTCTTATTTATATTCTAATTAGAAAGTGTTTATTAATATTGGGGATGATAAATGAGGGTAATATATTTATATGAGTGATGCGAATTAACCGTAAAACATTAGTCGATTATTGGGGAGTTTTAGTCATAATATTAGGGTCTGGGTCATATTCATTTGCTCATAAGTCATATGTTCCAGCATTTATTGTAATGTTGTTAACTTCACTATTTTACCTTTATTATGATAAGCATACCGTAAATAAACATCGTCTGCATACTTTAGGGTTCATATATTGTTTGATATATGGAGGAATAATCTTTGTAAATCGGTTTGTTATACATACAGATGTATTGAATCATAGTTGGGTGTCTTGGCTGTTTAATTTGATGTTTTCTTTTGTTATAATTTGTCGTTATCCATTTTATATCTTTAAAAAGATTTATTTAAATATTTTGACAGTACTAGCTATATTTAGTCTGATAGTTTTTGGAGGGGTTGAAATGGAATTATTTACTCCTCAAATAGTCAGTAGATCTGGAGAAGAGGGGCAGTATTTAGAATTTTTTTTTCATTGTGTTGGGTGGGATTATTTATTTCATCGGAATGCTGGTTTATTCCATGAGCCAGGTGCATATCAATATTTCTTAAATTTTGCTTTTATATTGTTCATTCCTGAAATAAAAGAGGGGATGTTGAATCGAAAAGAAAAATGGCAAATGTTAGTTATTGTAGTCACACTTCTTACAACTCTGTCTACAATGGCCTATATTGCTTTTTTGGGAATAGCTTCATTGGTTATTTTCTTCTCAAAATATGGTAGGATGCATAAGGGGTTTTATCCTATAGCTATGTTGTTGATATTTGGGTTATGTATTATGATGATAAATTCTCCCGTGGTTGCAAGAAAAATAGCAGCAAATGATGCAGGAGAGGAGCACATATCTAAAGTGACTCGTACTCGTGATTTGATTACTCAATTTGAAATGACATTAGAACAACCGATTTGGGGATATGGCATTGCTACAAGAAACTTTGAGAAACGAAATTATGGGAATGCTGGCGGATGTATTGGTTTAGTAAATAACTCTGCATCATTGGGATTGCTATGGTTAGTGATATTTCTTTGTTTTGCTTATAGAGGTATTAAACGGATGCAATTAGGCGTTCCAACAATTCTTGTTCTACTTATATTTATTTTAATAGAATGCAATGAGAACTTTGTGGATTTACCTATTACTTATCTATTTATCTTAAATTTTTTGAACTATCAACGTATTAATGTAAATGCAAAAATAGAAAATAATGAAAGTGTGTAATATTGGATATATTCAAATCTTTACAATACTCAATACTTTGCTTTTGTCTGGGGTGTCTTGGCTGATAGGTTGGCATATCAGTGCTATTCATTTTCCTGTTGCGTTTATATTAAGTGTTGTTATCCTGCATTGCTTTAGGAAGAATATAATCAAAGATGTAAGTATTAGCTTACTTTTAATGTTGTTTGTAATCTTACTATCAGCTATCATTCCTGACGGCAGTTATGACGGACAAGCTTATCATCAACCTATGATTTACGCTTTGTCTCATGGATGGAATCCTATTTATGATAGTCACAATACAATAATATCAGAAAACTGGGAAATGAATATATGGATAGATCATTATTGTAAAGGAATGGAGACTGTTTCGGCAACAATTGTAGCTATGACAGGAAATTTAGAATCAGGAAAGGCTGTCTCTTGGCTACTAGGATTATCTTCTCTTTTTCTTATTCATGATTTTTTGGGTAGGAGTGTAGTGGGGAGGACATTAGATTTTAGAAAAAAATTATTTTATACTCTTTGTTTAGCTTTACCTCCCATTTTTGCAACACAAGTATTTTCATATTATATAGATCTATGTGGGTACTTTACTGTTGTTTGGCTTATTGTCGCTTTATATGGAATTTACAGTAGAAAAGCTATTTTAGATTATTTATTAATGACTGCAGCAATCATTTTAGCTGGAAGTACAAAATTTAATATGTTATTTTGGGTTGGATTTTTTACTTTTGTCTTTTTAATATTTCTTTTTGTACAGAAAAAATATAGATTAATGAATAGAATTATAGCGGTGGCTTTGGGGGCTGTAGTTCTTACTATTCTAACTTCAGGTTTTAATCCATATATTACTAATACCATCGATCATTGTAATCCTATTTATCCTCTTGGAATTGGAGATAAGGAGACTGAATATCTAAATGATGGTGCTCAACCGCAATTTTTGCAAAAGAAAAACCGTATTATACAAATATTATATAGCTATACTTCTCGTCCTAGCAATATTCTTGATGGAAAATATATTCCACCATATATTGTAACAGAGAATAATATAATGAGTGCCGGTTCTCCTGGTGCTAGAATAGGGGGAGGTGGAATTGTATTTGTGGATGTTTTATTACTTTCTTTTATATTGTATGCTATATCTAAAAAGAGTTCAATATATAGGAATACTTGTATTTTTATAGGTGTGTTGTTATCATCTTTACTGATACTTCCAATGGGAAGTTCATATAGGTATGTACCTTTTTTCTATATCCTCCCTATTGTGATTCTATTATATACTGAATATGCAGGACTTAAATATAATATTGGGAAATGGTTGAGACGATTAGTGTATGTGTTACTTGTGCTGAATGTAAGTATGGCTATGACGATTTCTTTAGGATATTCAATTCTTAATAAATGTGTGACGGAATATTATGTAAAAGCTATACAGCAAACGAGTCCGCAATACTTTAGAAGTAAAAATTGGAGTTTCAATTATAAAGTTTTTAAAGATGAAATCATAAGGTATGATCCAACGGAAATTGGAGAAGACGCAATAGATTATGAAGAAATTCCTTTTCAAAAAAGTATTCCAATATATGTCAATAGAGAAGAGTTGGACAAAGCAAAAAAGGGATGGGTTACCAAGTTTTTGATTAAGTAATTTTATACTATATGTATGTTCTATTTATGAATTTATTGAGGCTAATTAGGCCACAGCAATGGCTAAAGAATTTATTTATTTTCTTGCCATTATTTTTTGGCGGACATATTATGGACTTGTCTTATATGTTCACATCTCTAAAAGTTTTTTTTGCCTATTGCTTTATAGCTAGCAGTATTTATTGTTTTAATGATATTTATGATCGTGAGTCGGATCGCTTACATCCTAAGAAAAGGCTACGTCCTATAGCAAATGGAAGAGTATCAGTGTTTGTTGGATATATACTAATGATGGTGATGTTTACTCTTTCTATAGTAATATGTTTTTTGCTTACTGATGAAATTGCTTGGAAAGTGATAAGTATTATCATGTTTTATTTTATAATGAATATTGCTTATTGTATTAGATTGAAACGAGTTGCTTTGATAGATGTGTTCATTATAGCAATAGGTTTTGTATTGCGTATATGGGTAGGTGGGATCGCTACTGGCATTTGGATTTCTCAATGGATTGTGTTGATGACATTTCTTCTCGCTTTATTTCTTGCTTTTGCTAAACGTAGAGATGACGTTGTTATGTATGAGGAAAGTGGGGTAAAGGTCCGTTACAATATTAATCGATATAACTTGCAGTTTATGAATCAGGCAATTACAATAGTGTCGGCTGTTACAATGGTATGTTATATTATGTATACGGTATCACCTGAAGTACAGGAACGAATGCATACCTCTTATTTGTATGTAACATCAATATTTGTATTAATTGGATTATTACGTTATATGCAACTAACAATTGTGGATGTGAAAAGTGGGAGTCCTACCAAAATTCTAATGTATGATCGGTTTATTCAACTGTCTATCCTTGGCTGGCTTTTGACTTTTTTTGTCCTAATCTATTTGTGATGAGTATGCTAGAGGGAAAGAAAAATATTGCCGTATTTGATTTTGATGGTACAATTACAAATAAAGACACTTTACTGTATTTTATTCTTTTTACAAAAGGATATTGGGCTTTTATGGTGGGTTTCTTGTTGCACTCCCCTTTATTAATAGCATTTAAGTTAAGGTTGTATCCTAATTGGAAGGTCAAACAAGCTCTTTTCTCATATTTTTTTGGTGGCATGGATTATAAGGAATTCCAACGATGGGGAGAAATTTTTGCTGATGAAGTGGAAAAAATAGAGCGTGAATCGACTGTCGATAAATTAAAGAATCATTTGAAAAATGGTGATAAAGTGTATGTGATAAGTGCTAGCATAGATGATTGGGTCCGCCCATTCTGTTGCTCGCGTTTGGGAGTAACTGCTACTATAGGAACTAAAGTTGAAGTTGATCCTGGTGGAAAACTGACTGGGCGTTTCTTGACGAAAAATTGTTATGGTCCCGAGAAAGTAAATCGTTTATTGGAAATAGAACCTGATAGAAAAAATTATTTTTTATATGCTTATGGGGATAGTCGTGGCGACAAGGAAATTTTGGAGTTTGCTGATAGAGGCATAATGATACGATGAACATTTAAATAGTATTGTCTTATAAATGAAGTTTATGTCTAATAATGTCTATTGTTTAAATTTACTAAAACAAATTTATATCATTTATATATTATAATAATATGAATATCATACTGATTTTAGTCAGTGTTTTACTGAATTGTACTGCACAACTGTGCATTCGCAAAGGTATGTTGCTTGTGGGAGAAACGGGAATGAGTAATATGACTACAAATATAGGTGCGATGATAACAAATCTTTGGCTTTGGGGAGCTATGATTTGCTATGCACTTAGTATTTTTCTTTGGATGGCGGTTCTTTCAAAAGTAGAAGTTAGTTTTGCTTATCCATTCTTAAGTGTAGGATATGTTGTAGCGGCAGTGGTGGGATATTACTTCTTTGGTGAAGCACTCTCGGTAATTCGGATTGTTGGTATTGTAATTATTTGTATTGGTGTGTATTTAATTTCAAGAAGTTAAAATAGTAATGAAGTATTATATTTTTGGAGGAGATGGTTTCGTTGGGCGTTACTTGAGCAATGCGCTGATTGAGCGTGGGGAGAATGTGGTAGTTGGTGATATCCTTTCTACACTTGATGAACGTATTAATAAGAAAGCCAAGTTTATAAATGTAGACATTCGTGATAAGTCTGCTATACGTAAGATTGATATAATGCCCGATGATTTGGTAATCAATCTGGCGGCGAATCAGTATCACACTAAGGTTCCAAAAAATCGTAAAGAATATTTTTACAGTACTAATTATGTTGGTACTAAGAACATTCTAGAAGTGATGGAAGAAAAGAATTGTATGCGCTATTTGATGTTTACTACTGATATGACGTATGGTAGGCCACAATATCTTCCAGTGGATATAAAACACCCGCAAAATCCTTTTGGTCCTTATGGACAAAGTAAAAAAGCGTGTGAAGAAATCTGTCGGGAATATCGACAAAAAGGTATGAATATTACTATTTTCCGCCCTCGTATGATCAATGGACCAGGCCGCCTAGGTATTTTAGTAAAGTTATTTAAGTTAATTGATATGAATTTACCAGTACCAACAATTGGTAATGGCAAGAATCATTACCAAATGATTTCAGTATTTGATTGCGTTAGCGCTATTCTTTGCGCTATAGACAAAGGATTACCTAACAAAGAATATAACTTAGGCTCTAAGAATCCGCCTGATATTCGTACCCTATTGCAGGGGGTTGTTACGTCAGCGGATAAACATTCTATAGTAATTCCAACGTCTGGTAAACTCGTAAAGTTAGTGTTAGGATTATTAGATAAATATGGTTTTACATTAATGTATCCAGAACAGTTTATGATTGCGGACGAAGAGTATGTTCTGGATATTCAGGAAACTGAAAAAGATCTAGATTGGCATCCACAGTATAGTGATGAGGACATGCTGAAAGAGGCATATAAGATGTATAAAAAGAAGAAATAAGATTTTACATACTCAAATATGAATAATAACTTTCCTCGTGTCTCAATAATAACAGTTTGTTATAATGCTGTATCTGCCATACAAAGAACTATATTGTCTGTACTTAGTCAGACTTATGAAAATATAGAATATATAATTATAGATGGAAAAAGTACAGATGGTACCTTAGCAATTATAAAGAAATACGAAAGCAGGATATCTTTTTGGTTATCAGAGCCGGATAATGGTATATATGATGCTATGAATAAAGCTATCAATAATGCCACTGGAGAGTGGGTTCTTTTTATGAATGCGGACGATGAGTTTGTTGATAATAAAGTAGTAGAACGTTTTGTTTTTGTTGTAAAAACTCATAAAAATTATGCTGTCTATTATGGTGATACGATTCTCCGTTATGCCATAGGAGATAGACCAGTGAAAGCTTTGGGGTTGAAAAGTATGCGTTATATGATGGCTTTCTCACATCAAAGTGTGTTCATTCGAACTGATTTGATGAAGGGGAAAAAGTATTCTCTTAAATATAAGCTTGCGTCTGATTATGATTTTCTACTTTCAATTTATCTCGCAGGGGAACGATTTTATTATTTGAAATATTATGTTTCGAGAGTGAGGATTGATGCAGGTGCTAGTTTCTCACATTTTATAGAATCGAAGAAGGAAGTACTGCAGATTCATAAGACAAATGGATATGGAAGGTGGGAGGCTTATTGTTATTATTGGAAGGCGGTATTACGCTTTAGGTTAAGCAATATGCTAAAGAGCATAATCCCAAAAGGATTGATAAAATTGTTACTCAAGATTGAATAAATAATAAAAAGATTTGTAGTAGTGATGAGAATACTTGTTGTTTCTTTTTCTGTTAATGGTGCAATGGGGGATAATTTTTTCTTGCTAACAAAATTCTTTTCAAAAGAGCATGAAGTATTTGTTGTGACTAATAAAAATATTGGGTATGAACTATTAGGAACGAAGAATATATGCAACATCCCTTTTGATAGAAAAAAACCTTTAGATTTCGTAAATCCATTGTCATACTATTGTATTTATAAGTATGTTCATTCTCTCGATTTTGATGTGTGTTTCATTCATAGTCCGCATCCGGTTAACAGATTCATCTATAGAATAGTAGACCATAAAAAAATTATTTCTTTTGTTCATGATCATATTCTTCATTCGGGTGTTAGACAATTAGATGCTTATCTTTTGAAGGCTCAATACAAAGATTATTTTAAATATAGCGCAAAAATAATTGTATCATGTCATTTTATGAAAAATGATATACTGCGACTTGGGCTGATAAAGGATGAAAAAAAAATAGCAGTGAATTATTTGGGTTTAATTGAGAATTTGGTATATCCTAAAAATGAAAATAAGATTTTAGATATAGATGTGTTATTTTTCGGTAGAATAGAATATTATAAAGGTCTTGATATATTAGTAGAAGCGGGAAAGCAGATGAAGAATGTGAAATTCATGATTGCTGGAAAAGGGGATATAAGTCAAATTTTTGGAATAGATTCGCTGCCGTCAAACTTTGAACATGTTAATAAGTATGTGCCTGATAATGAGTTGGCAGGATTGATTCAACGAAGTAAAGTAATAGTATTACCTTATAGAGATGCCACAGGTACGCAGACGGTACAGAGTGTGTTCTATTATGAAAAGCCAGTGGTAGCAACAAATACAGGCTGTTTCCCTGAATATATAGAAGATGGAGTAGATGGTATTATTGTACCAGCTTTAGATATTGTGGCCTTACGGCAAGCTTTGGAGAAACTTTTAGGAAATGATGAGCTAAGAAAAACTATGGGGAAAAATGGTTTCAAAAAGCTTGCAGTGAAGTTCTCTAATGATGAAATTTACAAGAAATACATTTCGATATTTGGCTCGATTTGTAAATAAGAAACAGTTCGAAATAGAATTATGAAAATTTTGCATGTTGGTCAAATGATCGGTGGGCTTGATATTTATATCCGAAACTCTATTGTATATGCAGAAAGTGGTTATGAATATGTTATTGTTCATGGAGATAAGGATAATAACAAACCGATAGAGAAATATGGAAGAGAAATAAAGGAGTATAGAATAAAACTTTATCGGGATTTAAATTTGTGGAATGATTTAAAGGCTATTGTGCAGACTGTGAGAATCATAAAGAAAGAACGTCCTGACTTGATTCATTGTCATAGTGCTAAAGGTGGAATTGTTGGGCGGGCAGCTGGATTCTTGACTCATACGAGAACTTTTTATACACCTCATGCTTTTTCTTTTTTAAGTGCACAATCCGTGGTAAAAAGAAATATCTTTTTGTTTATTGAATGTATCACGAAGTTTAATGCTCGTCTTCTGGCTTGCTCAGAGTCTGAAAAAATAATGGGAGTGAATATGGTGCATTATAAAAAAGATAGGGCTTTTGTTTGGAATAATGCTGTGCCTGATGCTATAAATGAATTGAAAAAAAAATGAGACTGGACAAATATATTTGTTATATAGGGAGACCATCATATCAGAAGAATCCTATTTTTTTAGTAGAAGTGGTGAAAGAGGTTCATACTTTACATCCAGAGGTGGGATTCTGTTTATTGGGAGTAGGTTATTATTCACCAGATCTGGATAGGATGAAAGTAAAGATTGCTGAATATGGTTTGGATAAAGTAATAGAATTGTCTCCATGGCTTAGCCATAAGGAAACATTGGAATGCGTAAAGAACTCAATGTTTTACCTGACTGTAGCCCGATATGAAGGGTTACCTTTGGCAGTGATTGAAGCTATGTCTTTAGGGAAAGCAATAGTTGCATCTGATGTGGTTGGGAATAGAGATTGTGTAGAGGATGGGTATAATGGAAGATTACTTCCTTTTAAGAAAGAGTCTTTTTTGAAGGCCATATGTGAATTGGTAGAAGATAGACAGAAAAGAGACTGGTACGGAGAAAATTCACGAACTCTTTTTGAAAAGAAGTTTCTGATAACTAATAGAATTAAAGAATTAGAAGCTATTTATCAATCATTCTCTTTATAAAATTCTTCAATTATTGGGAACTACAAAATGTACAGTCCTATCATATAAAATATATTGTGATTATCATTAAAAATGAGTATCAAATGAATTAGTATATGAATGTTAGACAAGAATTAGGTATAAAATAAAATGTTGAGATGTAATAAACACGTGAGTGTTTCGTATGTGAGATGAAAAAAATGTAGGTCCCTAGCTTCATGCTGTAAACAGTATGATTCTCCTACATTGTGGATTGGAAATCGTACGACGGTACATTTCTGATCTACGCCCTGACATCGGAGGTTAAAGCCGATGTGAATTTCCCACTATATCAACTGTCTGTGAAGATCGTTGATATTTTTTTACTCTCATTATACTGGATAATAATATCAGTTTTCTTTGTTTATATGTTGAAATATTTGTAACTTTATAGCATAGAAAATAGTAATAAAGAAACGATGGAACATTCAGACTTTGTAGTGAAATGTTATAATAAACAAGAGTTAGCCCAGATGTATTTTCCTGATTTGACAATTCGTGCTTCGGTCAATAAACTTCGGAGGTGGATGAGGAGATGCAAGCCATTGATGAATGAGATACTGTCTACTGACTTTCATCCGAAGACAAAGGCATTTTCTGTGAGAGAAGTGCGGCTTATTACTTATTACTTGGGAAAGCCGGGAGAACTATAAATGATATAAACATAAAAAACTACGGGAGACTGCACTTTCGCGAGCTCCCGTAGTTCTTTTTATATATTCATATACTCTTTTCGACTGTCAAAACAGGGACAAGCCTTATGAATCGAAGCACTAAGTTGATAATGCCCCAGGATTTGCGCATCCGGATACTGATGTTTGAGAATCGTCAACAAGTCAAGTAGCGCGAAGCGCTGCGCCTGTGTTCTCGTATCCGCCGGACGACCTTCTTCATCCAACCCACCTTCATAGCAAATTCCAATACTATGCCGGTTGAAACCTCGCACATGCGCACCGGGCTCTGATACCGGGCGACAATGGTGAAGTTCCCCATTACGGGTGATGTAAAAATGATACCCTATGTCCTTGAAACCTCGTTGCAGGTGACATTGTCGAAGCTGCTCTACGGTGAAGGAAACATTGCAGCGCGTCGCGCTGCAATGAATCACCAACAACTTAATCTCACGTGGGAGATAGTTTTCTTCTGAATTTTCCATATCGGTCAGCAGGAGATTAATGTCCCACGCAGGACGTTACACCGATAGCCGAAATGATCGAAGTCGCGATAGTTACAATAAACTGGAGAATGTTTTTCCAAAGTTGCTTTTTCATATAAATTTGAATTAAAGAATAAATACTACTGATACATTATGAACTCAAGAACCAGTCAACAACCGGTTGATTAAGCTGCCGGGTCCGGAGCTTCCCCGCTGCCGGAACCTCCCTGATTATCATCACCGCCATCATCAGGAAGCGGATCTTTATCCGAATCAGTGGAAGAATCACTTTTATACAATGTATAATCCAATGTCTTACACAACTTGCGGAGATCACTACCCGGATAGAAGAGCACTTTGCCCTTATCAATGCATGATGCCTTGAATTCCTTTGCCGTATCGGTAGGAGTACCGGTCTTGATACTCATACGGAAATTACCCAGGTCACCCATCTGGACGATATTTCCTTCATCCAGTACATTGACGATTTCGAGCAAAAACTCACCGATACAACCTTCCAGTTCCCCTTTGGAATAAGAAGAGCGTTCAGTGATACGTTTACAAACTTCCTTGACCGTCACTTTACGACCGCTACGCGCCACTGCATAAAATTTCGGAGTTTCACTAGGTTTCAACAGGTTCTTACGAGCCATGAGAGTGTAATTCTGTGCCATAACTTTTAATTTTAAATCATTAATTTTTAATTGTTTAATTGCCTTGTAATCGATTACATGACAAAAGTACTACATCGGGAAAGCGGCATGACGCATAATGACGCACACAGGCGCACAGATAAAAAGAAAAAACATCGGGAGATTTGTATCGAAACTTCCCAATGTTTGATTTCAATCATTGAGATGTTTTTTTCAAATCTCCCGATGTTTTTCCGGACTCTTCAAAAGGACAAAAGGACAAAAAGGACAGATGTGACTATTGCTCATTCATCTTGGTATAGGAACCATGGGATATCTTATTGATCTTTACTCCATTAAGCGATTTTAGCAGACGTGTTACCTTACGATGGTTGAAATCGTATTTTGCGCCAATCTGAATCGCTTCATCTGTCGTGAAACTGTCGGGCAACTCTTGAACAAAATTACGAATAGTGTCCGGATTCTTCAGTGGACGGACCGAAGGAGACGGCATGGATGAGTGCAACAACCGGCTATGCTCGTAACAACATAGAACGATTTGAAGAGAACGCTCAAAATCAGCGTCCGTGCAATAAATCTCGGGAGAAAGATCGGTTGCTTCAAATTGCCGGATACGGGTCTGGATCATACTGATACGCATCACCAGAAAAGCATAGCGTTTCACTACGGCTTGGAGGTCATCGTTGCCTTCCAATGCCACCTCGGACAGCATACGTGAGAAAATCTCATTCAGACGGTTCCATTGCAGGCGGTTGAAATGAAAAAGAACCGGATGAGCCAGACAGAAGTGATATAATTCGGAGACACGATGCGCAATCGGTTTGAAAGAATCTTCCAGTGAGACGCAGTCGTCGCCCATTTCTTTCCAGTGCGGAGCTTCGCGGAAAGTGTAAATCAGGGTGCGGCTGGGCAATCCGTTTTCGTAGCTGCTCAATAGGCCGTCTATTTGTCCGGGAGTACCCGTCAGCAACAAAGCCAATTTGGGATGGCGTATATAGATCGGAATGAGGCCGTTGGCTTTGTAGGAAGAATCTATATTTTCGTGCTCAAAAGCCTTGCGGAGCATATCGTCGAAATTGCCACAATCCAGATGATTGGCTGTGGATAGCGTTTGTGCCTCCGTGTCGAAAATGATGCTTCCCTGTGGACCGTTGTCCTGCATCTGCATTTGCATGCGGGTATAGCTGGTAGTAGCAGGAATGAATAGCATTTTGAAAGGAGGTCGTTGCGGTTCTTCGGAGCATGCTTCTCCTTTCTTTTTCTGTTTTTGATATTCTGATTGCCAGTTATTATGTACAGTTTGGTAGTTTTTCATCATAGATTCACTGGTAGACAGGATTTCTGAATGTATTTCTTCCAACAGGTATCGTCCGGTTTGGGCGATACTTTTACCACTGGCGGCAGGCGAAAGTATGACACTGAATATATGCGTGGAGTATTTTTTATGATTATAAATTCCGAAAGTCTGCGGAAGTGCTGCGCTCAAGGCCGTGAGATCGGAAAGGAGAGCGACATCTTGTTCGCGTTCGCTTCCGTCTTCAATGATACAGTCATTTAATAGGTCGGGAAGATTATTGTACAAACTGCGGGGAAATAAAGGGGTTCCTTTTCGGAATTCTTCTCCCAGCCAATAGGCTTCGTCGTCGGTATCGGAATTTTCTGCAGTACTATATTGTCTTTTTGTCCTTATGTCCTTTTGAAAAGAAGGGTCGCTGGCCGGAGAGGAAGCGGGTGCATGTTCATTAACTTGTTTATATCCAGACGATAAAACCTTTGTTAGCTCTTCGGAACGAAAATCTGTGTGCTCGAAAAATAGAGAAAGTTCGCGTAATATGCTTTTCTGGGGATAGTGTCGGCGGCAGGCTTCGCAGGCAAGTTTGAAGACGTTGGAATGGCGCTGACCGGCTGTTAGCGGATGAAAGAAAATATAGGACGAAATAAATTGGGCGATTTCTTCTTCAGACACGTTTTCCGGAGTATTATCCTGAAGGGGAAAGGGAGGAAGCACTTCATTTTCAGAGAAAGTGTTTGTTTCTTCTTTTATAAGTGGCTCCAACACAAATGCCTGATAGAGCGCCGCAACATATCCGTTGGGGGAATAACTGAAATAACACAGGCGACTTTCGTCCTTGCATGCCGGGTCACTCTCCAATCCCAGCAGTTGATTGTAGTAGCGGCTCACTAGTTGCTGCCCTTCACGATGGCGGTTTTCGATACCTTCTACATAGGCGAAAACTTTCACTCCGTCGGTAGGGCTTTCTATTGCCGCTACTGTGTGGGGATCTGCCGCACAACGTTGGATGACTTGAAGACGATCTTTTACATGATCGTAATCAAGTCCGACAATATGGCTGGGGAGAAGAAAGTTTTTGATAGCGTGCGCTCCGTCGAATGTGCCTGCCGGAGTGAAGCAGGGGAGTTGGTTTTTCAGCTTCTGTGCCGCGGCATGGTCTCCTTCTGCATAGTACCGCCGAATAGCGTTTATGATGGAGGCATAGATCGGATGAATGCACATAATAATGACTTCAAGGAAAGACATGACTCGGGGCTTTTTTGAATACACATTTTCGTAAACCGAGACTTTGATTTCTTCTAAAACTTTCATATAAAATTGTTTTTGTAAGATTGAGCTACCTGACTATCAGATAACGGGAACAAAGGTCGGGATATTAAAAATAGGGTTGCTTCCCTATGTGGATAGCACTTGATAAAGCAAATAAAAAATGAAATATTATAATTTATTAATCATAGAATGACATGGCAAAAGAAAAACAGGAACCTTATGAGTTTTTAAGCAATTTGGTATTGGCTTTAATGGATATGGATCGTATTTTCAGTAACAGTTTTTTCATAAGCGAATTCGCTATCTCTCCTAAAACATTAGGGGAGATAAGGCGGGGAGAGGATATGTGCATTTATCAGTATGTACGGGTGATCCGGTGTATGACGAAATATCTTCATTTGATTATTCAGCTGGATATGTTGCTGAAGGAGTTAAGAATCGTACTGTCTTCCCATTGTGACTTGGTGGTCGCTACGGTTCCGCATCGTTCTTGCGGAACTTGTCAGCCGACAGAATGGGTGGCAGTGATGCATTGGGATGGAGTGAAATTGTGATTTCTACAGAAAATAGGGCATTTTTTCAATCTTTTTGCCCGATTTCTTTCTTTATTTAATTTTTTTTATATCTTTGCTTTCATATTGAGAAACACGGATAAAAACTCACTTATTTATTCATATAAATTTAATAAATTATGTTCAAAGCTCCTTTCTCATTTGACGGGCGTATTCGTAGAATTGAATATTTCCTGTCGGGCATTATCGGTGGTATAGTTTCCAGTATTGCATGGGCACTTGGTGTAGGTACATTTATTTTGGGTGCTGCCAGCGGATCGGCCGGTGGATCAGTATTTGGTTTATTGATCGGTCTTGCTGCTATGATTGCTTCCATTTGGTTCTCTTTGGCACAGGGTGTGAAACGTCTGCACGACTTAAACAAATCCGGTTGGCTGATTTTGTTGTGCTGTGTGCCTATCATTGGTTGGATTTTTGCATTGTATATGTTGTTTGCAGATGGTACGGTAGGTCCTAATCCTTACGGAGCAGATCCGAAAAACCGTATGCCATATCAGGCACAGCCTGCTTCTGTAAATGTGACTGTAAACGTTTCAAGAGAAGAGGTGAAAGTTGACAAGCCGGTGGAGGATGCTCCCGCACCTGCAGAAGCTCCAGCGGAGGAGAATAAAGAAAAAGCTGAATAATCTTATTAAAGAAGAAATAAGAAAGCCTCTTGCAAAATTCGTTTTGCAGGAGGTTTTTTGTTACTAATCTGTTTGTTATTCAATATTTTGTATAAATTTGTAGAATAAATAATCAATCTATCGAATATGTATATGTTAAGCACAGTAATCTCTCAAACTGGTGAATGCAATGCACAGCACGCGACAGACCCTTGTTTTTTAAATCAATGGGGATATTCTACCCTTTTGTTAATCATTATCGGGATAGGTTTAGTATACCTGCTTTTTAAGAAGCGGAAATTCTTAGTGGATAACCTGAAATGGATTGCAGGTACAGTATTTATTGCAGGTTTCCTGATATATTGGTACGCTTTTAATGAGGGAGGGAGTGACAGTAATTCGATAGCGTTGGCGTTTAGGTCTGCTCTGTCTTCTATGGAAATGTTCGCTTCGCATTCCGATCTTTTGGAGGTTCCTGAAGATCTGCATCATGATCCTTTCTACATGACGATATTTTCTGTGATACATTTCCTGGCCGTTATAGTGAGTGCGGTTTTTATCATCAAACTGTTAGGATTCAGATTCATCTCATGGGTGCGGTTATGTGCGGCGAATCTTTCAAGAAAGAAGAAATGCCGGCTGTTTATTTTCTGGGGTGTCAATGATAATGCGATACTGCTGGCTAACAGCATAAGAAAAAAAGCGGCAGAGCCCAAGGGGAAGAATGAAGAAGGTTGGGAGAATTGTAAATTCATTTTTGTGAGGTTGCTTTCTGCTAATGAAAGCAGTTCTCATGGCCGGTTCACATTCAGTCATTTCTTTAATTCGTCTCATGACGGAACTGAAAAATTCATAGAAAAGATAGAAGAGCTTGACGGCATACTGGTTAACTCTAAATTTGGAATCACAGGCCGGGTTATAGATAAAGTCAAATCGGAATTTGATTTATACAAATATCTCGGATTGAGGAGATTGGGAAATCTAATCAAGAAGTATCCGCAGGCAACTTTCTATTTTTTGTCTCCCAATGAAGAACTGAATCTGGAGGCGGTGTCTGTTTTTAAGGAAATAGCGAAATGTAAAGAAGATAGAGTCCATAATCTGGTTCAGATTTATTGCCATGCGCGTAAGAACAACCAGAACCAGAAGTTGGAAATATGTGATGGGTTGAAACATCAGATTCATATCATCGACTCGTCTAATCTTGCTGTATTGCAATTAAAAAAGAATGTGAGGAATCACCCCGTGAATTTTGTAGATGTCGATACATCGAAGGCTTGTGTAAAGAAACCTTTTACGTCGATGATTATTGGCTTTGGAGAAACCGGACGTGATGCATTTCGTTTTCTATATGAGTTTGGGGCATTGATCGATGTAAATGGCAATAGGAACCCTCAAAAAATATATGTGGTTGATGAACATATGGATGAATTGAAAGGTGATTTTTTAATGAAAGCACCTGCCTTGAAGGAGAGGAAAAATGAGTTGGAATGGTGTGAAGAAATGTCTATCCATTCCGAACGTTTTTGGGAAAAATTTTCTGAAATCATTCATGATCTAAACTATGTTGTAATTGCTATAGGAAATGATAATGAAGGGATGGCATTGGCGATTGATCTCTACGAATATGCCTATCGATATAGAAAGGATTGTTTCAATGATTTTAGGATTTATCTGCGCGTCAATGGAAGTTGCAACACCATTCAGCTGAAGCAAATAAAAGAGTATTTTAATATTTATGGCAATACCCGGGATGTAATCATAACTTTTGGAGCGCAGGAAGAAATATTCTCGTACGATGTGGTATCGACAGATGTGCTTGAAGTATTGGCAAAGGAATTTTATTATGCATATCAGAAAATTATGATTGACGCAATGCCTGAAACGAATGAGAAGGAAATTGAAGAGAAGAAGAAAGCGAAGGAAAGCCTGAAGCAAACAGCGGAAGAAGAATGGAATGCGCGTAGAGAGGCATTGCAGGACAAGCATAGCTTGAATGCACAAATTAAATTGGCTTATCAGGAAGAGCAGGATAGGGCTAATGTATGGCATATCGATACCAAAAAGTTTTTAGCCGGGGCCATGGGAGAGGATGGCAAAGATAATAAGGAAAGATTGAAAGAGATGGTTGAGCTGACGCAGCGTGATGCCCATACATTGAACTATTCTAAGGTTTGTGACGTTGTTTCCAGTACATTATTTGATAATTTGAGTAAGTGCGAACATTTGCGTTGGAATGCATGTATGGAACTGCAAGGATTTGTAACGTGTGACGGAGATAAAGACTTTCAGCAGAAGAAGCATAAATGCATCGTCGATAATGATATTTTAAGAAGTAAATATCCGGAAACCATCCCTTATGACCAGTGTGTGGTTGAGCTAAGTTTTAGATTGAAAAAGAACTAACTATATGACAGATCAGGAAATAGTCGACGGATTAATCAATCGGGATGAAAAAATCACCGATTGGTTTTTCAACATAAAATATCGTCCGTTGTTTATCAATGTAATTAAGCTGATATTTGATTACCAGGTTGATTACGATGAATGTATCAGCGAACTCTACCATCATCTAATGAAGAATGATGCTGCCGTTCTTCGTAATTTTGAGGGACGTAGCACCATTGGAACATGGATTAAGATTGTGGCAATTCGTTTTTTCTGTTCCCGGAAAAAACGTGAACAGATGATAGAAGACGAGAGTAAAGAGCCTCTTTATGAGCAGAATCATGAAGAAGAAATAGACGACTCTGAATCGAAAATAGCCGCAAAGATTGATTTGGAACGTTTGTTCGATCTGATGTCGAATAAGCGGTATGTGATGGTCATCAGGGAATTAGTACTCAAAGAGGTCGAACCTGAATTTTTAGCATTATCTATGGGAATAACTGTTGCTAATCTGTACAATATTAAAAAGCGTGCGCTGGCAGCATTGGCTCACTTAGCTATGAATGATAAGAAGAAGTATGAAAACAAAAGATAAAAATATGATAACCGAAGAATTGTTGGCTGCTTTTGAAGAAGGTAAGACGAATGCTGAAGAAACAGCTTTGGTACTTGAATATCTGGCGACTGATGAAAGTTTGCAAGAGGAATTTATCTTGTCTCAACAGTTGGATGCCATGATGGGAGCTGATGATGAAGAAACGGACTTCCTGCCAATGGCGCAGATGGCAGCCAAATCGGAAGGTAATCTTTGTGATTTCCAGTGTGAGCAGTTTATTTTGAAACGTAGAAAGATTGAATATAATTCGGATGAACTCTCGGAGGAGGCCAGGAATAACAGTTGGTTGAGGGAGAGGGGAACTCCTTTGCATAGTGTAGGCCGCCTGCTCGAACAACGCGGATTGATTGTGATGCGCAGTTATGGTTCCAGTATTGACAGTGTCATACGTGCCCTCAAGGCCGGACATGATGCGATTGTTGTGGTAAATAGTTGCCGGTTGCCGGGAAATAGTGAGGAGGAAATTGCTTATCATGCAGCAGTAGTGCTTGACGTAAATGAAGAGGAAGTGACGCTTTATGATCCTGCAACAGGAGAGGAAAGTACGGCCTATCCCAAGGATCACTTTATTGCGGCATGGAATGATGCAAAAGCGTATCTTGCGAGAGTGAAAGTGCCTGATCTGGATTATAATCCGCGGCCTATTGATCTGGAAGATGTTGAATTGAGCACTGATTTGATTGAATTGCGTGAAGCCATTGCTGAAAATGCGCACGAAATCTGGGCCGACCAGCGCCAGGAAGAGGGATGGACTTATGGACCGCAGAGGGATGACGAGAAGAAAGAGACTCCGGACATGGTGCCTTATTCCATGCTTCCTTATTCGGAAAAAGAATATGATCGACGTATGGCGTTTGATACGATCAAGCTGATGAAAAAGCTGGGGTATAGTATTATCAAACAGGGCGATACGGCTCTTCATAATGAGCTGATGAGAAAATTGAAGAATGAAGGTGATGCCAAAGTCTGTGAATGTGGTGCGTCTATTTTTATGGACCAAATCTATTGCAGTCATTGTGGTAAAAAGATAGATTGGAAATTGTTCCGCTAATATATAAATAATGAATCATAAAATGAAAGAGTATATTCCCAATCCGGTGGATACAGGACATATCCAACTCCCGAAGGAGTTGGAATATTTGGTAGAAGAGATGGCTAAGAATGTTCATGAAGTCTGGTCGAAAACCAGAATAGAACAAGGTTGGACGTATGGAAAAAAGCGGGATGATGTGTTGAAGCAGCATCCGTGCCTGGTTCCGTATGAAGAATTACCTGAAGAAGAAAAGGTGTACGACAGAAATTCTTCGGTGGAAACCTTGAAACTGATTATGAAACTAGGGTTCAAGATTTCGAAGGATGAGGAATAGGCGATTTGCCTGCATCCAACAAGATAAATGGTGCCCAATATTTACTGTCTGCATATCCGTTCTCACGAAGGTACTGTTGCGCTTTTATAAGAGCCTGTCGTTCGGATAACCCTGAAATGATGTTCTCATAGAATTTAGTCATGAGAAGCATGGAGGCCTGGTCGTCAACAGCTGAAAGTGTCATGAGGATGGTTTGTACTCCTGCATTCTTAAAGCCTCGTTGAAGACCGAAAAGACCATCCGCACCAAGAGTACCTTGACCGGTGTTGCAGGCAGAAAGAACAACCATACGACAACCGCGGAGGTTTAGTTTACTTATTTCATCTGCACGGAGCAGTCCGTCGTTATTCTCTTCCGTGGCATTGGCGCCGGACATAATCAGGAAGCAATGCTTCATCGCATCATCGGCTTCACGTTGCTTCAATTCTTTATAGTCTCCGTGAGTAGCTATGTGAATCAACGAAACAGCTTTGCCGTCGAGTGCCCGGAACTGCTTTTCCGTTCCGTTTTCACCTACGAATAGATTGGTTTTAATCTTCTTTTCTTTCAATAGGGAATTTACGTTATTTACTTCATTGAGCGTATATGGTAACTCATGATACCCATTCTGTCCGTTACGGAATTTCCCGGAGTTATGATCTGTAGAAACAATATTGCGAACTTTAGTTGAAGCCATTTCGTAGTCTAATCCTCCGAAAAGTGCGGCTGATGAGTAGTTCAGTGAAGCTTTGTCGAGTGCGATTTCTTTTGTTGACGATAAACGATAGACGGCTTTCTGGAATGCTAACGGCGGGTTACCCGCTCCATACGGAAGATATTCTACAGGTAACTGATGAAGTATCCCGTCAGGTGAAAAATAAATAGTATCCGCTTTGCTGATATATTCATCCAGCGCTTTCCAGAAATGTGCCCCGTTTTCGGTTGTGGTGAAAGCCGTAGGCGATTGCATCTCTTTCGATAGCAATTTCTGACTCATTAACTTGATTGCGGTGGGAGACGTGTCGCCCGGACGAAGTACGAAAGCGGCCAGGTGTTTGTCCGGAGCTAGTAGTTCATCGTCTATGAGAGCAAATTCTATGGCGATGGAGTTTCCATGTAGATGCTTTTGTACGTCTTGCCATTTGACAGAAAGATAACGGGTATAGTCGCCGAAATCAGTAGATTTTCGCATCAAGTCCAGTTGCAGCTGTTCATACTCCTCTTTCTGGCGGATGATATTTTTCCGTGCTTCCGTCTGATTGGTTGCATTCGGGAGTTCACTTTGCATGGATAAAATTTGTTCCGCCATAAGGGTAGCCTTGTTGTATTGGTCGAGCAGGGATTTATCTCCCGAAGCGCGGATCAGAGACTCCAGTTCAATAGACGAATTGAGCATAATACCTTTCGAAAACAATAATGCATCGTAACCTAACCGGGCAAAACGTTGTTTTTGTTCAGGTGTACCTGTTGCGGCGATATTGGCTGCACGGAGGGGAATACTGTCCAGTGAGGAACGGATATCCTTCCAGAATGCCAGGCGTTCATCGGCTTTCGAGAGACGGAAAAGATTACGCAGCGCGGTTGTTTCGCCGGAGAGGAAAGGTTCCATATAGGCTAATGCCTTGTCGGTCTGTCCTTGGGTATAGTAGATGTCAGCGATAGTCCCTAATGCGGAGACATACATCAAACCGTCTTCTCCCCATTGCAGGCGATAAGCGTCCAATTGTTCAAGATTCTCTTTCAATAGCCTGTTTAAAACCGCCATTCGTTGACGTTCGGCATCCTGTTCTGTCTGCCTGGCTGCTGTCTCATTGCCCATCATGGTGTGGCAACGATTCAGACTGCTAAGTACATCCTGATATTTTACATCACTGCCTGGAAGAACTTTGTAAATGTCTGCAGCTTGTTGGTAGTTTGCTGCTGCTTCTGCATATTGTTTTTGTCGGTATAAGATACTGCCTCTGGAACGCAGAATTTCCCCCATCTTATCTGACTTATCACCCGTCGGAAGCAGTTTTTCGGCTTTTGTGAGTATTTCGAGGGCTTTTCCGTACTCCTTGGTGAATTCGTAGTTACGGCACAATGCAATGGAGGCGTCTACATATTTGTCCAGTTTGTCCGGCAACATCTGTGCATAAACCGACAGTGCCTGGTTGAGCATACGATTGGAGGCCTCATACTTGGCGGCAATGCTATAATTGAGTCCGCCCAGATAAGATTCCAATGCAAATTTAGCCTGTTCGGCAGGATTGTTGCGAAGGATGTCTGCTGCCAGTTCGTAGTATTCGCCGGCAGATGCATGATCTTGTATTCCGGAGAGAAATTGCGCATAGTTGTGGCGTACTTTAAAAACGATCTCCTTATGGGTATTCACATCGCATTTCTTTAAAGCCTCCAGAAAATGTGCCCTTGCCTTGTCGTTGTCACCTATACTGGCGAAATACTGTGCACGCTCGGTCAGACAAACGGGCTCGTCGCAAGGCTTCTCCAATTCTTTTTTATTGTGAGCTTCTGCCAATTTCATGTATTCCAATACTTTCGGCTGATTGTTCAGCTCCAGGTAGATGGACGATATCCAATCGAGAAGTTGCTCGTATTCTTTTGAATCGTCAGGAAAGATGTTGAAGGCCTGCTCATAATAAGTTACCCCTACGTCTTTACGTTCCGACAGGTAGTACAACGAACCTATCTGCTGGAGTTGACGGGCAACTGAAAGGGACTTTTCGCCATACATCTTTTTACTGATGGCTATTTCCTCTTCTACGATGGCACTTGCTTTGTCCATTTCTCCTAAAGCTATGTAGCAGCGGGCGAGATTGATATGAAACATGAATGCCTGTTCGGGACGGGGTTGAATGCGACTGCACAATTCCCATGTCTTGCTGTGAATTTCTGCTGCTTTAGGATAGTCTTTTGCAACAGTCAGGTAGTAGAGTCCCGTGTTGTTCAGGGAGGAAATGTATTTGATATTTGTTTCGCCCAGTATGGTCTTGCGCATATCTGCTGCCATTTGTGTATAGGTTAGTCCTTCGGGACGTTCCAGATTCAGATAACAACGGCCGAGAATGTGCAGGCAGGTAGCGCGTTCCGCACTCTGTGTCTTTCCCGTTTTGACATATAATTCATCCGCTTGTTTCAGTTTGGTAATGGCAGTTGGGTAATCTTGTTTACTTTCTAGTTTTTGAGCTTCTTCAACCAGTAGGTCGGCTTGGCTTGCAGTCTGTGAGTAGGCTGTCAGACATAGACAGGCTAATAGAGATAGAATGAATTGTCGCATATAATAGAGATTTTAGTGGATTAAAATAAGATCAAGGCAAAGCTCCCGTCTCTCTTGCTTTTATTGGTGATCGAGACGATGATTTTATACCGTTCGTCCGAGCTAACCTTTTCTTTACGGAAAGGAAGACCTTTCCGGACACTGTCATTACATTTGTATTCCCGTTCACTTTTCGATTGATAACCGATTGTCTTTATTTTCCAACTGAAAGAGCGATTCACCTCTGCCACACAGCCTATCTGCGAGGTTCCCGAACAGCTCGGAATCTCGAAAGTACAGGTCTGACCGGCAGCCACCATTTTGGTATCTAATCTTACTTTGTTGGCGGAGTCCTTATCACCTCTCATCCTCGCTTCTGCTGCATACTTGTCCGCAATTTCATAGATTGTTTCATTATCAACGCAGGCTTGAATGAATTCGTAGTCAAATACCAGATGTCCTTTCAGGCTCAAGACATCGCCCTTGGTTTGTTTGACGGTTAATGGGATAGGGGCTGCATCACGCAGCGTTTTGCTTACTGCCAGCAGTTGTTCGCCACTGGCAAAGCCGCCGTCCAATGCTTCACATGCTTTCTTACAGGCGTCGAACACCGTTTCAAAGGGTGTCGTTGTCTGTGCATTGGCACTCATTTGCCCTCCGATGGAAAAAAACAGGAGGATGAATACTCTGAAAATAGTTTTCCTGCTCATTTTTATTCTGCATTCATAGTGTTATTGAATAGGATTAAGTACCACACGAAATCCGATATGTGGTTCTGATGTATCGTAAGTCTGTACGCTACGATGGCGAATGTCCATATCACGTTCGTTGGCCAGATAGCTGCCTCCTCTCACTATCTTTTTATGGTGTCCGGGATTCTCTGCCGGACCTTGGGGATCTGTGACCCGTGTATTTTCATACCGGATCATCCAGTCTGTACACCATTCGGCGGCGTTACCTGACATGTCGTATAAATCGAATCCGTTTTCGCGTTTCTCGCCAACGGGATGCAGGCGTTCATTAGCATTGGAGGCATAGTAAGCTACATCACGAATGTTGTCTGAACCAGCATAAGGATAGCTTTCGCCTCCGGCTGCTGCATATTCCCATTGCGCCTCCGTAGGGAGAGAAAAAGGTAAACCGGTGAGCTTGTTCAGCTTCTTGGTGAAGGCTTCTGCATCATTCCACGTTATATGTGTCATAGGCAGCATGCCTTCTTCCGTAACAATGGAGTCATTCATAATGGCATACCACAACGAACGTGTTACTTCGTATTTACACATATAATAATCGGAACTTAATACAACGGTGTGCTGCGGTGAGTCATATCCTTTTCCCATAGTTTTCCCCATGATGAATTCTTTGTTTTTGGCCGGAATCAGCAGCATATTATTCATCATGTCCACCAGGGAGCGGAGCTGGGGCAGTGTGATTGTGGGATTCCATTTTACGTCTACCCATTCTTTCTCTCTGTCTTTTATATCCCTGTTCCCGGTGTTGTTTACGGAAGCGCGTCCGTCATTCCGGAGTGCATTGAATTCATGCAGGATGGAGTCGCATGTAGATTTCAAAGAACTGTCCGGGTGTTTCTTTATGAAACTACTATAATCGTCATAAGTGCGGCAATCCTTGAATTCCAGTTTTTGTTCTGCCGTTCTTTGGATGGAAGTATAAGTTTTGCTTCCTGCTACTATTAATGATAGAGCAATGAAAGTCATCACAAGCCATTTGGCAGATACATAAGAAGGTTTTGATAACATTTGTTTCAGGAGGTCACCCTTTATATCTTTGAATCGGGCTACTCGTGAGTTACTGTAAAATACAGCTTGAAAATCTTTTAATCCGCTAATGTCCGGTGGTAGTTGCAGGGTGGCGAAATCATAGCTTTCACTTTCCTGCGGAGCAATCGGAATGATATTTATCTGTTTGGGGTTTCTACTCCGGCGGTGTAACGCACGGCCTAATTCTATCCGGACAAAATCGATTTCTCCGGTATGGCTGATCTGCTTAATTTCCGTTTCAAACTCTTCATAGGTCAAGGATGCCATCCGTTCGTAGAAAGCCACTTCTTCCATGTCCCATGTTGCTTTTTCGCCTGTCTCGACCGCTTCTTCATTGAGCGGGCGGATCGTTGTAAACGTCTCCGGCACCATAAACATAATGAAGTCTTTGCACTCATCAATACGGCGAATCAACTCAACATCAAACCGACCGTTTAAATTGTCTTTATCAAAGCTCACCCTTTTGCGGAATCCGGATTCTTCCAGCATCAGTTGTAGCATTTCAGGCTTGTCGCCCGAACATCTTTTACGGTAACTTATGAATATGTCGTAATTATGCTTGCTCATCAGCTGCTAAGATAATAAAAAGAAACAGATTTGTCAATCTTACTCGAAATTTATTTTTATCTTTGAAATTCGGTAAACAGAAAAAAGAAATATATATGAAAAAAGTAATTTGCAGTGAGAAAGCTCCGGGGGCTATCGGCCCTTATAGTCAGGCGATAGAAGCCAATGGTATGGTATTTGTGTCCGGTCAGTTGCCTATTGATGCCGCTACGGGACAGATGGCTGAAGGGATAGAAGGACAGGCTCGCCAGTCGTTGGAGAATATCAAACACATTCTTGAAGAAGCAGGATTGACAATGGGAAACATTGCCAAAACCACTGTCTTTCTTCAGGATATGTCCCTGTTTGCAGGGATGAACGGTGTGTATGCCACGTATTTTGACGGAGCCTTTCCGGCACGTTCGGCGGTTGCCGTAAAAGCTCTGCCAAAGGATGCGTTAGTAGAGATTGAGTGTATCGCGGTTCGCTAACAAATCTGCGACAATGAAACTGCTGCCTCCTACAAAGATCAGATCTTTGGGGGGGCAGTTCTTTTTTGCCGCCTGTACAGCTTCTACAACAGTGGGGTAGGTGGTACCTTTCAATCCGGCTTCTTCTGCCAATGCCAGTAGTTCATTTTCCGGAAGCGCGCGTTTAACGCTTGCTTTGGTAAAATAATAGGTGGCATATTTCGGCAATGCTCGCAGAACCCCCCGGATGTCTTTGTCATTGACCATGCCGAATACAATATGGATCTCCTGATCGAAGGTTTTGTGAATGGCATTGAGCTGTACATGGATATATTCGATTCCATCAACATTATGTCCCGTGTCACAGATAATATCCGGATAGCTGTGTACTTTCTGCCAACGCCCCATCAGACCGGTGAGCTGACATACGTTTGCAAGACCTGCGCGATAGTCCTGGGATCTGATGTTGTAGTTCAGACGGGTCAGTGTCGCAAGAGCTTTTAGGATGGTAAACATATTTTCGAATTGGTAAGCTCCGCTCAACTCTGTGAAAAGTCCGAAAGGAAACATCTCATTGTGGATTTTGATAGCATCTTTTCTTTTGTCGAGTATCTGGTCTAGCGTACGTAGACTGTCTGACAGGTCTAACATGAGTAATGCTTGCCGCATCTGGTTTGCCTCTTCTTCTGATTGTTCGTCCATTGCTTCGATCATTTCGTGCATGCTCTGAATTGTGTTGTCCATCATCGGTCTTATTTCTTGCAATTTCGAATAAGGAACTATTTCCATGTCCCAGTACCGGGCATTTTCACGGGCATATTCGATAGGCGCATTCTTTTCTTTAGCTTTCATGGTAAATACACGTTTCACTGCCCCTTGGGCTCTGCCGATAACGACCGGAACTCCTTCTTTGATAATTCCGGCTTTCTCTTTGGCAATCTTCGTCAGCGTGTCACCCAGATATTGGGTGTGGTCGAGGCCTATGTTGGTGATAACACACAAATCCGGATGGATGATATTCGTACAGTCCAATCTTCCGCCCATGCCTACTTCGATAACTGCTACATCTACTTTCTGGTCGGCAAAATAACGGAATGCCATAGCGGTGGTCAGTTCGAAGAATGAAGGGTGCAGCGGCTCGAAGAAAGAGCGATGCTCTTCTACGAAATTGACTACATACTCTTCCGGTATCATCTCACCGTTGATACGGATACGTTCGCGGAAGTCGATTAAATGAGGGGAGGTGAATAGTCCTACCCGGTAACCGGCGCACTGCAATACGGCTGCGATGGTATGTGAACAGGATCCTTTTCCATTGGTTCCGGCGATATGTATCGTCTTGAATTGTTGATGAGGATGCCCAAAATGTTCGTCCAATTTGTGTGTGGTCTCTAAACCCGGCTTATATGCTTTGCCTCCTATTTGTTGAAACATTGGCGCACTCTCATATAAGTACTTTAAAGTGTTCTGATAGTCCATGTTTTATAATATTTAACGTCGGGCAATCTTTATTGCCCACTAATTTGTTTATCTTTAGAACCGTCAATCTGACTATAAATGGGGGATTGGCGAATGAGATTGCAAATATCAACATTTAAATCTAAGAAATCATGGGAACTAAGAAAAATTTTGTGCTAGACACAAATGTTATTCTTCACGACTACAATTGCTTGAAGAATTTTCAGGAAAATGATATTTACCTCCCTCTTGTTGTACTCGAAGAACTGGATAAGTTCAAAAAAGGAAACGAGCAGATAAATTTCAATGCTCGTGAGTTCGTGCGCGAATTGGATGTGCTGACAAGCGATGAGCTTTTCTCCGACGGAGTGAAGCTTGGCGAAGGATTGGGACGTCTGTTTGTCGTGACAAGCAATGTGCCGGCTGCCAAAGTGTGGGAATCGTTTCCTATAAAGAAACCCGATCATTTGATTTTGGCGGCAACCGAATACCTGACCGACAAGTATCCGAAAATGAAATCTATCTTGGTGACCAAAGATGTGAATCTGCGCATGAAAGCCCGTTCAATCGGATTGCTTTGCGAAGATTATATTACGGATAAGGTGGTAAATGTAGATGTGTTCGAGAAATCTAATGAGATTTTTGAAAATGTAGATCCGGCATTGATCGACCGTATTTATTCTTCAAAGGAAGGCATTGACTTGAGTGAATTTGACTTTAAGGATTTGATTCATCCCAATGAATGTTTTGTATTGAAGAGTGACCGGAATAGTGTATTGGCACGCTACAATCCTTTTACCCATTCTATTATCCGTGTGATGAAGGGTAAGAATTATGGAATCGAACCACGGAATGCGGAACAGAGTTTTGCTTTTGAGATTCTGAATGACCCGAACATCAAACTGGTGGCTCTGACAGGAAAAGCAGGAACAGGTAAGACTTTGCTGGCTTTGGCTGCTGCTTTGGGCAAGCTGACGGATTACAAACAGATTTTGCTGGCACGTCCCGTTGTGGCGCTTTCCAATAAGGATATCGGTTTCCTTCCGGGAGACGCACAGGAAAAAGTAGCTCCTTATATGCAGCCGTTGTTTGATAACCTGAACGTCATAAAACGTCAGTTTGCTACAAACTCTACCGAAGTGAAGCGCATAGAAGATATGCAGAAAAGCGAGCAGCTGGTGATTGAAGCTCTGGCATTTATCCGTGGTCGTAGTTTGAGCGAAATGTATTGCATCATTGACGAAGCGCAGAATCTGACCCCGAATGAAATAAAGACAATCATCACCCGTGCAGGAGAAGGTACGAAGATGGTATTTACGGGAGATATCCAGCAGATTGACCAACCTTATCTGGATAGTCAGTCCAATGGCTTGGTATATATGATTGATCGTATGAAAGACCAGAATATCTTTGCACACGTCAATTTGCTGAAAGGTGAACGAAGTGAATTGAGTGAACTGGCAAGCAACCTGTTATAACAGATTTCTCTGCTAAGCGAGATAAATTAATAAGTGATTAAAAAAGAAAACGGTGAACATCCTGTTGCAAATAGCACAATTTGTTCACCGTTTCTTTATTGATTGAGTATACTTTTTCCTTATTCTTTCTTTCCGAAATATTTCAGGAACTGTGTACGTTCGAATGTATTAACACCCTGAACATCCTTAATATTCAGTTTGCCTTTGAATTGAGCTATATTCCTGAATCCTTTGCGTTCCATCCATGCAGAGAGGAAGCGATTGGCTTCTCCGATGAATGCATTTGTATTTAGATAGACTGCGCTACAAACTTCTACAGCCGAAGCACCGGCAAGGATAGCTTTCACTACTGATTCTGCATTGGCAACACCACCGGAAGCTGCATAGTCGATCTTGTCTACTACTGCAGACGCAATTCCGATCCAACGAAGCGGAATGGCGAGGTCGGAAGCATTGCTGAATATTTCGCCTGAAATATGCTCCATCTTTTCGATATTGATGTCCGGCTGATAGAAACGGTTGAAGAGAACAACTGCTGCTGCACCGTTGGCATACAACTGATCGATTAATGCCACAGGATTTGTCAGGTTATCACCCAGTTTCATGATTACAGGTATCTTGATTGTTTTTTTAATGTGGCGGAGAATATCGATGTGGCGTTGTTCGAATGAACCGTATGTATATTGCACTTCCGATTGCAGGGCAAGGATATTGATTTCCAATGCGTCGGCACCGGCTTCTTCAATCATCTTTGCAAAGTCAATCCATTCGGAATCAGTGTAGCAGTTGATGCTGGCAATGATAGGAATGGGGCATACCTTCTTACTTTCTTTTATTAAAGTCAGGTATTCGGATAGCTTGTGCTCACGGATATATTCTTCCAGATAGTCACTGGCTTCCGGATAGAAAGCCGGATCTTTCAGTTGGTCTGCTTCCAGCATGATCTGTTCCTCAAACAGTGATTTCAGAACAATTGCACCGGCACCATCTTCGGCCAATTTTTTGTTTTTGCCGGCACTGTTGGTCAGCCCCGAGCTACTGATAATGATAGGGTTTCTAAGGGAAAGCCCTGCGAAAGTAGTTTTTAAATCGGTCATAGCAATATGTTTTTTACTCCTGATTAATAAATTCGTTCTCCGAAAATCTTGCTTCCTACCCGTACCAGCGTACTTCCTGCGGCAATGGCTTCGTGGTAGTCATGTGACATTCCCATCGACAGCTCGCAGAAAGTATCGGAGTGGATGAACCAAGTTGTTTTTATCTCGTTAAAGAGCCTATTTAGTAAACCAAATTCCCGGTTGATTTGTTCAATGCAATCGGTGTTGCTGGCCATCCCCATTAATCCGCAGATGCGTACATGAGTCAGCTCTTTCCATTCTCCGGCATTCAACATCTCCTTACATTCTTCGGGACTGAAACCAAATTTGGTTTCTTCCTGCGCAACGTGAATCTGCAACAGGCAGTTCACTGTACGTCCCGCTTTGACAGCTTGTTTGTTGACTTCGGCCAGCAGTTTATAACTATCAATTCCATGAATCATCGCTACGTATGGTATCATGTATTTGATTTTGTTCGTCTGCAGGTGTCCGATGAAATGCCATTCAATGTCTTTGGGCAAACTTTCGTATTTAGCTGTCATTTCCTGCACTTTGCTTTCTCCAAAAATACGCTGTCCCGCCTGATATGCTTCTTCTATCGCTTCATTGGGATGGAATTTTGAGACAGCAACCAGCCGGACTCCTTGAGGGAGTTCGGCCAGCACTTGCTTTAAATTGTCAGCAATACTCATTGTTATTTATGCTTTTGATGGATCAAACTCCGGTTTGTCATTCGGTTCGGCGCTGTAAGGATATACATCCATGAGCGGAGTCTCGGATACCATACCGATCTGATAATCTGCCATGGTTCCTTTCATTCCTTCATCCAGCTTCTTGACTGCGTCGCGCAAGTCGGCAGCTTGTACCAGTACTTGGGTAGAAGTCTTTTTTTCAGCACCGCTTTTTTCATCCAGAGTGATGAAAATAAGTTTGCATTTGAACCAGCGGTCGGCACTTTCTTCGTCGCTGGGGAAAAGTTCGCTATAGTTGGCACGTTTAATATCCGAAACGGTAAATTCTCCGGAGATAAACGGAGTCATTTCTTCAATAATCCGTGCTTCTGCTTCTGTAAAACTGAGTGCGTCAACAAGATAAGGTTCAGTTACTTTCTTCTGCATTCCGTTTTCCATTACTTTTTCATAACGGATCTTGCACTCAAACCATGTATGCATTGCCATAATTTTCTTCCTTTTTAATTAATTGATTTATGTAAATTGCCTACAAAGATAAACAAAATCCCAAAGTAAGTGCCGAAAGCTTTTTATTTTCTTTTATGCAGATTCTTTAATTCAAATGAAAGCATGACACGGAAAAGTCCGATGATGAGGAAAGCAAAAGAAATCATATACACTGCGTAGAGCGCTCCTATGGCGGGTTGCCATAATATTAAAAGAGAGCACAGGATGGCAAGAATACCGAAAGCCATGTACCAGCCCCAGTCGCGGGTTCCGTAACGTTTCAGGTCGATGGAATAGCCGGTGGAGGAGAAGCCTCGGAACATAAGCCAGAAGGCTATGATGAAAGGAATAACTTCCATGCTGACCATCGGATAGGCAATCAGGTAAATACCCAGAACGAGGTCGATGAGTCCTCCTACGATATACCATCCCCAGCTCGGGACACCTTTCCGGTTGCTAAGAGCAAAGATGATTTCCAGAATACCGCTTATCAGCATCGATACACTGAAAATGATACTTAGAGCTACATAGGTGCTTACGGGTGAGAACATGAGCCAAAGGGCTACAATGATATACACGATTCCCAAAAGAAGAGAAGTCCACCAATTTTTTACTGAATGTTGAATCTCATTGAATACAGTTTCCATACATTTTATATTTTAAATTGAACACTAGAGTGATTTCGTTGAGGAATAACAAATTGAATTTAGAAAAGGTTTTCCGTGAACATATTTGGGGGAATAGTTGTTTCCTATATAAAGTAATTTTTAAATATATATGCATTATGGCAACAACAAATTTCAAAGGACAACCGGTGAAACTGATCGGTGAATTTATACAAGTAGGTAAGGTAGCTCCTGACTTCGAGCTGGTAAAAACAGATTTATCTTCTTTCTCTCTGAAAGATTTAAATGGTAAAAATGTGATTTTAAATATTTTCCCTAGTCTGGATACCAGCGTATGTGCAACTTCTGTACGTAAGTTTAATAAAATGGCTGCCGGATTGAAAGATACGGTAGTATTGGCTATTTCTAAGGATCTTCCTTTTGCACACGGCCGTTTCTGTACGACAGAAGGTATTGAAAATGTAATTCCATTGTCTGATTTCCGCTTCTCTGATTTCGACGAAAGTTACGGAGTGCGTATGGCAGATGGTCCGTTAGCAGGACTTTTGGCGCGTGCGGTAGTTGTGATTGGTAAAGATGGCAAAATTGCATATACGGAACTTGTTCCTGAAATCACCCAGGAGCCTGATTATGACAAAGCCTTAGCTGCTGTAAAGTAATATAGAATATGGAGTATTAAGTATTAGGTATTAACTATTAGTTGCAGCTAATAAACGAATATGGCTAATACTTAATACTTAAGCCTGCTACTTATCTTAAAGATTTTGACCTAATGGGAACTGGTAAAAAGGCTTGGTAAACTGCCAAGGCTCCGTTCTTGTTAGGTTGTGTTTTTTCTACACTAAACCTCAACTATCATGAACAAAATGAAAACTCTATTCATCGCCCTGTTATGTATGGGCGTTGGAACCTTGTCGGCCCAAACTGCCGATAGTACACAAATTTCTCCCTGGACAAAAGAAGGATTTGCCGGACTGAAACTAACGCAAGTGAGCCTCACTAATTGGGCTGCCGGAGGTGATAACTCCGTTGCCTTTGACTTGCAGGGCACTTATCAGATTAATTATAAGAAAGGAAAACATCTGTGGAATAATCGTATCGAACTGGCTTATGGATTAAATAAGACCGGTGACGACGGAACCAGGAAAGCAAATGATAAAATCTATTTGAATACGAATTATGGCTATGCTATTGCCAAAAGTTGGTATGCCAGTGCGTTCGCCACTTTCCAGACACAGTTTTCTCCAGGATATGACTACTCCGTCAATAAAGACATTGCTATCTCCGAATTTATGGCTCCTGCCTATTTGACTACCGGTTTGGGCTTTACGTATGATCCGGGTAAGATATTTACCGTTGTATTGTCTCCTGCTGCGTGGCGCGGAACATTTGTACTCAATGACCGTCTCTCTGACGAAGGAGCTTATGGAGTGGATCCGGGCAAACATCTATTATCCAGCTTCGGTGCTAACTTGAAAGGAGAAGCCAAATATGAATTCTTGAAAAATATGACGGTATATTCACGTTTGGATCTATATTCCGATTATCTGCATAAGCCGCTGAATATAGATGTGAACTGGGAAGTACAAGTAAATATGATTATCAATAAATGGTTCTCAACCACACTTACTACTAACCTTATGTATGACGATGATGTGAAAATCGTGCAAAAGGATGGTACAAAAGGTGCTCGTGTGCAATTTAAAGAGATATTGGGAGTAGGAGTTCAGTTTAATTTCTAATTAGCTCTTATCTACCACAAAAAAATAAACCACAGAGGACGTAGAATACACAAAGAAGTAAGAATTTAACGGGTAATAGCCGATTTACAATAATGGATGCCCCGGTAACTCTATGTTCTTGCTTTGTGTTCTCTGCGTCCTCTGTGGCTTTGCAATGAGTATTTTACTACTTATTTTCTTTTTTTCAGCCCTTTATAAGCCAAAAAAACGATTACAATTACCACCACTGCTATAATGACATAGCCGATTTCGTGACTGTATTCGGTGGCCATTACATAGACATCGTTAGTCGTTTTGAGGTCTGTAAAACGGTAAATCAGGTATCCGAGCAAAGCTAATATGCTGTTCCATATAGCAGCGCCGAGAGTTGTATAAAGCAGGAAAGGACCTATTTTCATGCCGGCTAACCCTGCGGGAATACTGATAAGTTGGCGTACAGCCGGAATAAGACGGCCAAAGAAAGTAGAGGCTGCACCGTGCTTTCTGAAATATTCTTCTGCATGGTGTATTTTCTCTTCGTCAATAAGGCACATGTGCCCTAAACGGCTGTTAGCGAATTTATAGATAATAGGACGACCCAACCAACGTGCCAGGTAATAATTAACTAATGCACCGATATCTGCTCCTATAGTTGCAAATAGGACAACGAGAAAGATATTCATACTGTCGTCTGCCATAGCTTTCCATGCGGCAGGGGGTACTACGGCTTCCGAGGGGAAGGGAATAAAAGAGCTTTCGATAGCCATAAAAATAGTGACTACCCAATAGTTCAAGTTTTCTAATACCCATTTAAGAAGTTCTGCTACTGATTCCATGTTTTTTGAGGATAGAATTTATAAATTGATTTATTTTTTTCCTTTTGTTTTTTTCTTATTCTCTTTTTTCATGCGTTCCCACACTTCTTTGAGAGTTCTTTCGTCTTCTTCTCTGTGTTCGGGACTGTTCAACAGATCCAGGATCATGTCTTCTTCCAGTGGATGTTCACATTCCTTGTTATATTTAAAGAAGTTGTCGATTTCACCGTGCATGAGGCAAAGAACACTCAATTTCTCCGTCACATCTTCGTATTTCGGATTTATCTGGTACACTTTTTCAAAGTATTCTTTCGCTTCGATCAGATAGTCACTTTCCGAATAAGCAGAGGCAATCATATACCACATTTCTATGTTCGGATTGATCTCTATCGCTTTTTCGAAAGAGATGGCAGCTTCGTCTTCCAGTTCCTCTGCCAGGTATAGTTTTCCTTCTGTCAGATAAATCAATCCCTCGTTCGGGTTTATCTCTTTGGCTTTCTCGCATAACTCATGCGCCTCTTTATACCTTTCCAGGTGAGAGAGGGCGAATGCTTTGCTGGTATAGGTGTCTATCAATAAAATAGACTGCTTGTCTCCGTCTTCTTCAAAACGTTCGATCACTTTGTCGTAATAGTCATCGGCTTTTTGCCATTCTTCTTTATTACCGTAGGATATTCCCATAAACATGTAACCCAGTTCGGGGGGAATGGCTTTGAGCTCAATCGCCTTTTGGTAATTCTCGATGGCATCATCCGAATTGTTCAGATAGAAGAAACAATGTGCCTTGTAGGCATAAGCTTCCCCGTACTGATCGTCGGCTGCCAATGCGAAATCACAGGCTTCGATGGCTTTGTCTATTTGTTCCTGGACAAAGTAACATTTCACCAGTCCCATCCAGTAGGAAGGGTTGAATGGAGATTTGTCAATGAGTTTATTGTAATAGATGATGGCTGATTCTACCTGATGGGTCGATGCCAGATAATCGGCTGTGAGAGCCATGTATTCTTCATCTTCGGTATAACGGGATTTACCTCTGTCGAGCCATTCTTTGGCTGCGTCCGGGTATCCCATGTCCAGATAGAGAAATACAACATCAATGATTGTTTCCAGCTCGTCGGCATCCGCTATTGTGCTTAACAGCCATTGAGCTTCCTCCAGTTTTCCTCCATTCAGCAATAGTTCGGCTTTCAGCAGTTTCACTTCGGAATCAAATTCTTCGGTAATCGAATCCGCTACTTTTTTTGCTTTTTGCAGCTTTTGGGTATCCAGGTAAAGATATGCTTGTTCTATAAGCAAATCTGTGTTTCCCGGATGTATTTTAAGTCCATAAGTGATTACTTCTTGTGCTTCTTCAAATTTTCGTTCGGAGGCATACCAGTCGGCGATGTCGGCCAATTGGTCAGCATCCAGATAAAGTTGTCGGTTTTCTGCTTTTGCTTCTTCGTAGTTTGTGATTAGTGTGACTAGTTCCTTTTTTGCTGATGGCGAATTTTTTCTACCCATTTTACTTTTAGATTTTTAATTGCTAAGATGGGGCTGTTGCAAAAGTTCAGATGATGATCCTTTTGACACAGCCCCATTGTAAAGTTAAGCTTGAAAGCTTAGTTATTTATTGATCTTACCCCATGTGTCTTTCAACCCTACTGTACGGTTGAAGATTAGTTTATCCGGGGTTGATTCTTTGTCGATATTAAAGTAACCGATCCGTTGGAACTGCAGATAGGAGAGTGGAGGCAAGGTAGCTGCGAACTTCTCTATGTAGCAGTTGGGCAGAACTTTCAATGAATCCGGATTAATGATTTCTTTCATGGCTTCCAGTGCTTCGCATTTTTTTGCTTCGCGGATGGCAGCCAGTTCGTCACGTGGATTTTCCACTTTCCACAAACGGTCGTACAAACGTACTTCTGCTTGCAGGCAGTGGTTGCAGCTTACCCAATGGAGCGTACCTTTCACCTTGCGGTTCGCATCCGGCATGCCGCTACGGGTATTTGCGTCATATTCGCAATATACTTCTGTGATTACACCGTTTTCGTCTTTCTTGCAACCGGTGCATTTCACGATATAAGCATTTTTGAGACGTACTTCTTGTCCCGGTGTCATGCGGAAATATTTCTTGGGAGCGTCTTCCATGAAGTCTTCGCGCTCCATCCACAATTCGCGGCTGAACTCGATCAGGTGACTTCCTGCTTCCGGATCTTCCGGATTGTTGATTGCTTCCAGTTCTTCAACCTGTCCTTCCGGATAGTTGGTGATAATCAATTTAACCGGGTTGATTACTGCAGATATACGGGTAGCACGGCTGTTCAAATCATCCCGGACAGAGCTTTCCAACAGGGCGATGTCGTTCAGGGCATCGTAAGTGGTATATCCGATTTTATCGATAAACTTATGAATGGACTCCGGTGAATAACCGCGACGGCGGAAACCGCAGATAGTCGGCATACGGGGGTCGTCCCATCCGTTTACCAATCCTTCTTTCACCAGTGTGAGCAGGTTGCGTTTGCTCATCAGGGTGTAGCTTAGGTTCAGTTTGTTGAATTCGGTCTGACGGGGACGGTTGTCGTTCAGGTCTTTTCCTTCTTTCAACCAATCGATGAAGAGGTCGTAAAGCGGACGGTGTACCACAAATTCAAGTGTACACAGAGAATGAGTCACTCCTTCGAAGAAGTCACTCTGTCCGTGGGCGAAGTCATACATCGGATAAGCTTTCCAGGTAGTACCCGTACGGTGGTGCGGGTGTTTCACTACACGGTAAATAATCGGATCGCGGAAGTGCATATTCGGATTAGCCATGTCAATCTTGGCACGGAGCACCATGGCGCCTTCTTCGATCTCACCGCTATTCATTTTCTTAAAAAGTTCGAGGCTCTCTTCGATGGGACGGTTCCGGTAAGGGCTTTCCACACCCGGTTGGGTAGGAGTACCTTTCTGCTGTGCAATCAGTTCCGAACTCTGTTCGTCGATATATGCTTTTCCCTCCTGAATCAGGCGGATAGCGAAGTCCCATAATTGTTGGAAGTAGTCGGAAGCGTAGTATTCGTTTCCCCACTGGTAGCCTAGCCATTGGATATCTTCTTTGATAGCTTCTACATATTCCACATCTTCCTTGGTAGGGTTAGTGTCGTCGAAACGAAGGTTACATACACCGCCGTGTTTTTCTGCGATGCCGAAATCAAGGCAAATAGCTTTGGCATGGCCGATGTGAAGATAGCCGTTGGGCTCGGGCGGGAAACGCGTCTGCACTTTTCCACCATTTTTACCTTCTTTCAAGTCTTTCTCTACTGCCTGTTCAATAAAGTTCAAGCTTTTCTTTTCGCCTGCTTCTTCGTTTTTAATATCTGTCATAACGGTTAATGTTATCTGTATTTAGGCTACAAAAGTAGGACATTTTTTTTATTTAACCGGAATATAACCGCTCTTTTTTATAATGTCCTGTCCGTCGGATGAAAGAATAAACTGAATCAGGGGGTTAACTTGTTCCTTATTTTTTACATTGTAATAGTAGTAAAGCGGCCGGACGATAGGGTAGGTTTTGTTGGTGGCATTCTCTATCGTAGGGGTGGCGTAGTAGCTTCCGTCATAAGACACGGAAAGCGTTTTGACACGGGGAGACACGTAGGCCAGTCCTACATATCCGATGGCTCCTTTGGTCTGGCTGACAGACTGGATAATAGCACCTGTTGCCGGCATGGAAAGGCTGCTTGCCATGTAGTTTTTATTTTTCAGTACGCTCTCTTTGAAAAATTCGTAAGTACCGGACGATGTTTCACGCGAGTAGACTACTATTTTTCGGTTGTCTCCGCCTACCTGTTTCCAGTTGGTTATCTTCCCCCGGAAAATATCCTCCAGTTGTTGGCGGGTCAGCTGTTTCACCGGATTAGAGGGATGCACCACCACGGCGAGGGCGTCGTAGGCAACAATCACTTCGTTTACTTCTTCTCCTGCCGCTTTAATTTTCATCTTCTCGCTGAACTTGATCGGGCGGGAAGCCATTGCAATGTCCGTTGTATTATCCATTAAAGCGGAGATACCCACACCGGTTCCGCCACCGGTTACAGTGACACGGGCATCCGGATGCTGGTTCATAAACCGCTCTGCTGTCTGTTGTGCGACAGGCAGTACCGTGTCGCTACCTTTTATACGTTGTGCGTTGGCACCGAGCGAGAGTAAGGAAAGGGCGATTAATAAGTTTCTTCTCACTTTCATATTTCTTCTTTTTATTGACTTTGCAAATTAAGCAATCGGATATTACATTTCCATTTCATCCGGAATGGAAATGATACTTGTAACACAAACGTAACATGATTGAAACATTTCCTTCAAACGTTAGTCACACCTCCTTAATAAAGAGACGCTTTCTTTGCATCAGAAATCATAGTAGGTATGAAAAAGGTATTTGAAAGGATTATAGAAGGAATGTTGACTTGTAGCGGTTTCGTGACAAGTATTACTATTCTGCTGATTGTGCTCTTCCTTTTCACGGAAGCTTTCGGGTTGTTCAAGAGTAAGGTGATAGAAGAGGGATATGTGTTGGCGCTGAATAAGAGTAACAAAGTTAGTGTGTTGAGCCCTGCACAGATAAAGGATGTTTTTGATGAGGAGATTACAAACTGGAAGGAACTCGGTGGGGAAGATCTCCCTATCCGGGTTTTTCGTTTGGAGGATATAACGCAATATTGTACGGAAGAGGAGTTGGGACCTGCTTATGAATATGCAGGCGACAAGATTACGGAACTGGTAGAGAAAACACCGGGTATCGTAGCTTTTGTTCCGCAGAAGTTTATTGTTCATCCGGACGCGGTGCATTTCATAGAGGATAACACCATTTCCGTGAAAGATGTATTTGCGGGTGCCGAATGGTTTCCTACGGCCACTCCGGCAGCTCAATTCGGCTTCCTGCCGTTGATTACCGGTACGTTGTGGGTGAGTCTGTTCGCCATCCTTTTTGCTTTGCCGTTCGGGCTTTCGGTTTCTATCTATATGTCTGAAGTGGCAAACCCGAAAGTACGGAACTGGCTGAAACCGATTATCGAACTGTTGAGTGGTATTCCTTCCGTGGTTTATGGCTTTTTCGGGTTGATTGTCATCGTTCCGTTGATTCAGAAGTTGTTTAATCTTCCGGTGGGAGAGAGCGGCCTGGCAGGGAGTATCGTACTGGCCATTATGGCATTGCCTACCATCATAACGGTGACGGAAGATGCGATGCGTAACTGTCCGCGTGCAATGCGGGAAGCGAGTCTGGCATTGGGGGCTTCTCAATGGCAGACGATATATAAGGTAGTAATTCCTTATTCTATTTCGGGTATTACATCTGGTGTGGTACTTGGCATCGGACGTGCTATCGGGGAGACGATGGCAGTATTGATGGTGACAGGTAATGCGGCTGTGATTCCGACAACGATCCTTGAGCCTTTGCGTACCATTCCGGCTACGATTGCCGCCGAACTGGGAGAGGCTCCTGCGGGTGGTCCGCACTATCAGGCATTGTTCCTGTTGGGTGTCGTACTGTTCTTCATAACATTGATTATCAACTTTAGTGTGGAATATATTTCTTCTAAAGGATTAAAACGTAGCAAATAAGATGGAAATACGGAGTAATAATAAAGCTAAACACCGTTCGCAGAAACTCGCTTTCGGGATTTTCCGGTTGTTAAGTCTTTGCATTGTACTGATATTGTTTGCGATTCTGGGATTTATCGTTTATAAAGGAATCGGTGCTATCAGTTGGGATTTTATCACTTCGGCTCCTACGGATGGAATGACAGGTGGCGGTATCTGGCCGGCTATTGTCGGTACTTTCTACCTGATGGTGGGAAGTGCGCTATTTGCATTTCCGATAGGGGTGATGAGTGGGATTTATATGAATGAGTATGCGCCGAAAGGCAGGTTGGTACGCTTTATCCGGGTGATGACCAATAACTTGAGCGGTATTCCTTCCATCGTATTCGGATTGTTCGGTATGGCGCTGTTTGTCAATTATATGGGGTTTGGTGATAGTATTCTGGCAGGTTCTTTGACATTAGGTTTGCTTTGCGTACCTTTGGTCATCCGGACAACGGAGGAAGCCTTGAAAGCCATTCCCGACAGTATGCGTGAAGGTAGCCGGGCATTGGGAGCGACGAAGTTGCAGACGATATGGCATGTTATTTTGCCGATGGGTATGCCGAACATTATCACTGGGTTGATTCTCGCCTTGGGACGTGTTTCGGGAGAGACGGCGCCGATTCTGTTTACTTGTGCCGCATATTTCCTGCCGCAACTTCCTACCGGCATTTTGGATCAGTGTATGGCCTTGCCTTATCATTTGTATGTGATTTCCACCAGTGGAACGGATATGGAGGCACAACTGCCGCTGGCTTATGGCACGGCATTGGTATTGATTATGATTATCCTGTTGGTGAATCTGCTGGCTAATGCCTTGAGAAAGTATTTTGAGAAAAGAGTAAAAACGAACTAAATTAGTATATGGATACAGTGAAAATAGATGTGCGTGATGTGAACTTCTGGTATGGGGACTTTCATGCATTGAAGGGCATCAGCATGCAGATTGAGGAAAAATCGGTTGTTGCTTTTATCGGACCGTCCGGTTGTGGCAAATCTACTTTCCTCCGGCTTTTCAACCGGATGAATGATTTGATTCCTGCTACCCGTCTGGAGGGAGAAATCCGTATCGACGGACATAATATCTATGCGAAAGGCGTGGAAGTGGACGAACTCCGCAAGAATGTGGGAATGGTGTTCCAGCGTCCCAATCCTTTCCCGAAAAGCATATTCGAGAATGTGGCTTACGGACTTCGTGTGAACGGAATAAAAGATAATGCTTTCATTCGCCAGCGTGTGGAGGAAACATTGAAAGGAGCGGCTCTTTGGGATGAGGTGAAAGATAAGTTGAAGGAATCGGCTTATGCATTGTCCGGCGGACAGCAGCAGCGTCTTTGTATCGCCCGTGCGATGGCTGTCTCTCCTTCGGTATTGCTGATGGATGAACCTGCGTCTGCGCTCGATCCTATTTCTACGGCGAAAGTGGAGGAGTTGATTCATGAACTGAAGAAGGATTATACGATTGTAATCGTTACGCATAATATGCAGCAGGCGGCCCGTGTCAGTGATAAGACGGCGTTTTTCTATATGGGAGAAATGGTGGAGTTCGATCAGACGAAAAAGATATTCACCAATCCGGAGAAAGAGGCTACCCAGAATTACATAACGGGACGTTTTGGGTAATCCGGGTATCTGGAACCCAATTGATAGAATATTAATCATTTATATATAATAGACTATGGTAAAGTTTATAGAATCGGAACTCATCCTATTGAAGAAGGAAATTGATGAAATGTGGACCTTGGTGTACAACCAGCTTGACCGTGCCGGAGAGGCTGTGTTGACCCTTGACAAGGAGCTGGCTCAACAGGTGATGGTTCGCGAGCGCAGGGTGAATGCTTTTGAATTGAAGATAGATAGTGATGTGGAAGATATTATCGCATTGTATAATCCGGTGGCGATTGATCTTCGTTTTGTGTTGGCTATGTTGAAGATTAACACAAATCTGGAACGTTTGGGTGACTTTGCGGAAGGGATCGCCCGTTTTGTACTTCGTTGCAAAGAACCGGTATTGGATGCGGAGCTGTTGTCTCGTCTTCGCCTGGCAGAGATGCAGGCAGAGGTGTTGTCGATGCTGGAACTGGCAAAACGTGCCTTGAATGAAGAGAGTAATGATTTGGCGGCAGGAGTGTTTGCTAAGGATAATTTGCTAGATGAAATCAATGCGGATGCAACAGGGATTCTTTCAGACTATATTATCGAACATCCGGAAGCTGTACATACTTGCGTAGATTTAGTCAGCGTGTTCCGTAAACTGGAACGTTCGGGAGATCATATTACCAACATTGCCGAGGAGATTGTATTCTTCATTGATGCCAAAGTGTTAAAACATCGTGGAAAAACCGATGAAAATTACCCGGAAAAGTAATTTTCTGCCGATTTTTAAACAGAAATTAGGGCTCCTTAAAAAAATATCTTATATTTGTCTCCTGTAACGGACAAGTTACAGGAGATTTTGCTTCAAATGATAATAAATCCAAAGAATTTTCAAAAAGATGTTATATGACATGTTTTATAATTTGGATAGTATCGGTAAAACCGCCTATATTTGCACCGTTATCCTGAAAACAATCTTTTTACCTTAAAAAAAAACTAATACCTATTGAAAACTGAAAAATGGAGCTTTGTGAAAAGCCCCATTTTTTTTTGCTCTTATTTTCTAAGCTGCTTCCTTATTCGTATCTTTGACCCTTGCATTAAGAGAGTACTTTCAATTGTAAAATCGTAAATAGTAAATAGAATTATGTTTTCTGGAATCGTAGAAGAATATGCTACTTTGGTAGCACTGGTGAAAGACCAGGAGAATATACACTTTACATTTAAGTGTTCGTTTGTGAATGAGTTGAAAATCGACCAGAGTATTTCTCACAATGGTGTATGCCTGACGGTAGTGACTCTGACGGATGATACGTATACGGTGACTGCCATGAAAGAAACATTGGAGCGTTCTAACCTCGGTTTGTTGAAAGTGGGGGATAAGGTGAACGTTGAACGTAGCATGATGATGAACGGTCGGTTGGACGGACATATCGTTCAGGGACATGTGGATCAGACTGCTACTTGTATCGATATTAAGGATGCGGAAGGCAGCTGGTATTTTACATTCCGATATGCGTTTGACAAGGAGATGGCGAAACGCGGATATATCACCGTGGATAAAGGTTCGGTGACTGTGAACGGTGTTAGCCTGACGGTATGTAATCCGACGGATGATACTTTCCAGGTGGCTATCATTCCTTATACATACGAGCATACGAACTTCCATACGTTTGAGATTGGCAGTGTGGTAAATATCGAATTCGATATTATCGGCAAGTATATCAGCCGGATGATTCAATATAAATAAGAAAATATAAATAAGTGACCGGAGGATTGGAAATGGCATATACTGATTTTCTTCAATTGGTGCAGGCTCGTCAAAGTGACCGTTCGTATGATAAGGAACGTCCGGTGGAGCCGGAAAAGTTGGAACGGGTACTTGAAGCTGCACGTTTGGCTCCTTCGGCCTGCAACGCACAACCTTGGAGGTTTGTGGTCATCACAGACAAGGAACTGGCTCAAAAAGCCGGGAAAGCTGCTGCTGGCTTGGGAATGAATAAGTTTGCCAAAGATGCTCCCGTGCATATTCTGGTTGTAGAAGAATCTGCTAATATAACCTCCCTGCTTGGCGGAAAGGTAAAAGGCAAGCATTTTCCGTTGATCGACATTGGAATAGTGGCTGCTCATATTTCTCTGGCAGCTGAAGCCGAAGGTTTGGGTTCTTGTATTCTGGGTTGGTTCGATGAAAAAGAGCTGAAACAGCTTGTCGGTATTCCTGCTTCGAAACGTTTATTGCTGGATATTGTCATTGGCTATCCGGCAAAGGAAAAACGTAAGAAGATAAGGAAGCCGAAAGAAAAGGTGATTTCATACAATCGTTATTGATTGAAAAATAATTATATTCTTAGCCCTTTAGGATAAGCATATAACAGAAAGCATCGTTGGTTTTAAAGGAAGGGGACGTTCCTTTTAAACCAACGATGCTTTCCTTTTAAAGGAACGACCTGTTTCTTTAAAACCAATAAATGGCTTTTTTAAGGTGTTGATAGTTAGCGTGTTATTGATGCCGCTTTTCCGGCGGCATCAATAATGCTATATTTATTTCTTTTTTGACAAATCTTTCAATAGGTAGTCTACTGCTGCTTTCAGTTGTGCATCTTCTCCTTTCAGGCTGGCTGCCGGTTCGTTATAAACTAGAATATCAGGTTGCAAGGTCTGATTTTCGAGATAGTTGCCTTGCATATCCATGCAACCCACCTGCGGGATACCGAATACAATAGACGGATCTATCTGGCGTTCCCACCACACGGCGGTCATCGTGCCTGCCACCGGGGCGCCTACCAGTTTACCAATGCCTAGAGTCTTATATACGTAAGGAGTGCCATGAGCATTGCTGTAATTGTCTTCGCAAGTTAGCATGCATGAGGCTTTCAGCCATTTGTTGAATGGATCGCTGCCGATATATTGTCCGCGTGGCACGAAACGTTGATATTCTTTTCCACTAAGTAAGGTGACTACATCATCGTGTAGCCATCCGCCGCCATTATGACGGGTATCTACCACTACGGCTTCTTTATTGCGATAACGGCCGAGCAGTTCGGAATAGATCTTGCGGAAGCTGGGGCTGTCCATACCTTTAATATGTACATAAGCAATGCGTCCGCCGGAAAGCTCTTCCACTTTCTTGGTGCAGCGCTCTACCCAACGTTTGTAAAGCAGCTCGCTTTGAGTTCCATAGCTGATTGCCTTTACTGTTTCTTCAAAACGTTTTTTAGTAGAAGGATCGTATACGGTAAGTACTACTTTGCGTCCGACTTTGCCTTCAAATAACGGGAAGTAATCAGCACCGGCTTCAATCGTTGTGCCGTCTACTTTTTCAATGATGCAACCTGCCTTCACTTCTGTCTTTTTCTGCGTGAAAGGACTTTGCTTCATGATTTCCTTGATCTTTAACCCGGCACCGTCGTATGACTCATCGTAAAAGACTCCCAGAGTAGCGGTAGGCATTGCGCTGCCTCCTGCTGCAAACCGGGCTCCGGTATGGGAACCATTCAATTCGCCAAGCAATTCACTCAACATTTCCGTGAAGTCATAATTGTTGCTGATGTGGGGCAAGAAGCGTTCGTATGCTTTTTTATATCCTTTCCAGTCCACTCCATGCAAGTCGGCAGTATAGAATTTGTCATTTACTTGTTGGCAAACGTGGTCGAAGATGTATGCGCGTTCATCATAAGGACGGTAATCGAAGAATGCTTCAAATTCTATCGGTGTAATTTTGCTACCGGCAATCTCTATTTTCTTCAATCGGCCGCCTGTGCACATAAAGATATTCTTTCCTTCTTTATCCGGTATGAGTGAGCCGCCACCAACTCCTTTCAATAATATTTTAGTCGTATTTTCTTTCAGTTTATGCTCCCAAAGGTCGTAGTCTCCTTCAAAAGCTGCCAGGTAATAAAGAATATCACCTTTCGGACTCATGACAGCGTCACCCAGGCGGGAAGAATTTACAGTTAGACGGACGATGCGGTCAAAACGATTCTCCAAATCGAATGTAAGAGGCTTTATCTCTGTACTGTCTTTTTTCGCATTCTCATTCTGGTTCGTTTTCTTCTTACTGTCTTTAGTGTCTTCTTTCTTCTCTGCCTTTTCTTTCTTGTTTTTTTCTTTTTCTGCTTTCTCTGCCTTTTCCGCTTCTTCAAGTAAGGCAATATCTTCTTTGCTCATCAGGAAGCGGTTGTAGGCATCGACGTCGAAAAACATAATATAGGTGTCGTCTTCACTTCCCCAGCTACCATGGCTACGGTATCCGGCACGGTCACTGTTCCATATCATTGCTTTCCCGCCCAACACCCATTTGGCGTTGCTGTCGCTGTATCCGCTTTCGGTAAGATTGACCATTTCGCCTTTTCCGTCGGCTTTCAGCAAAACAACGTCTTTATTGTTCCAGCCTCCTATGCCAATGAAGTCTGATAGAATCCATTGGCTGTCGGGGCTCCATTGGAACCATTGGTCACCGTCGGCATAAGAATATTGATATTTGGCATCCATCACTGTGCGCACAGCCTTGTTTTTTAGATTGATGACACGGATAGCGGTACGGTTCTCGAGGAAAGCAACCTCTTTACCGTCAGGACTGAATTGTGGTTGGAAAGAAGCGACTTTGGAGTTTGTCAAACGTTCTTCTTTCAATTCTGTGGCATAGGTGAATTGTTTCTCCTCTTTGCGTACGATGGTGGAAGTGTAAAGCTGCCACAATCCATCGCGTTCTGAAGAGTAGACGAGTGTGCGTCCGTCGGGAGCGAAACTGATGTTACGTTCCTGATCGGGTGTGTTGGTAATTTGTTTGGTTGTTTTGTAGTCAATGGAGGTTACGTAAACATCACCGCGCATAATGAATGCGACCTCTTTTCCTTTGGGAGATACAGCGATGTCGGTAGCCCCGTTGGATTTGATTTGGCGGATAATATCTTTGTCATTCTTGTCTGCCAGGATACTTATATTTACCTTTTGGGGTTGTTTGCCCGGAGTAAGTGTATAAATTTCGCCGTCATAACCATAACAGAGTGTGCCGGTGGTTGAAATGCTTAGAAAACGTACGGGATGCTTTGTATGGAAAGTGATTTGTTGGGAAGTGGTGGTTCCGGGAGTACGTTGGAATATATTGAAGGAACCTTTCTCTTCACTTAGATAATAGAATGATTTACCATCAGGACTCCATACCGGTTCGCGGTCTTCACCTCCGAAAGTAGTTTGTTTTTGATAAACAGGTTTTTTCCCGGGAGTGTATGTCCAGATGTCACGGGCAATAGGGGATACCTGATGCTTGCGCCAATAGTCTTCGTATCCTTTCTTGTCCTGATAGAGCATCACTCCCTCCTTATTAATAGAGATGCACTCCATTGGCATGGATGAGAACATAGCGGGGCGTCCTCCCGTCACGGCTACCTCGTACACTTGCTGGAACTGGCCGGAAGGAAACCCGGCATCTTCGGCAGAGGGAGCAATGTTGGCTGTGAATAAAATGTGTTTGTTGTCTTTGTAGGCAACAGGTTTCTCACTGCCTGAATGAGTGGTCAGTCGCTGGGGTGCTCCTCCTTCACTGGATACGACGAAAACGTCGAGACTTCCCATGCGATCCGATGCAAAGGCAATTTGTTTACTGTCGGGACTCCATACCGGTTCCGTATCAAAAGCCGGATTGGTGGTGATTTGTGTGGCACGTCCGCCGGTTGACGGTACCGTGTAGATGTCTCCTTTGTAGGTAAATGCAATGGTGGTTCCGTCTGGAGAAAGAGCGCAGTGGCGCATCCATAAAGGAGATTCTTGTGCAATGCTTGTCCCTGCTAGACAGATGACAAATGCACTTAGCAGTAGCTTTTTCATTTTTTCTAATATTGTGTTAAGTTCATTCTCGCGATTTAAGGTTTGACTTTCCTACAAATCCTTCAGTAATACTTTACTTGCTTTTTTATAGTATTCTTCTCTGGATTCGGTCAGCACCTTCCATTCGTCGTTGAATTCTTCGTCTTTGTCTATTTTGAAATTCTCGGAGCCGTATGTGTCCAAACGGTCCAGCAGGACAGCCACATTCAGTTGATTGATATCCATTGAAGGCTGGTAACCGATTTCTTCGCTTTTTTCGTCGGTAACAACCTCGTGAATCAATTCTATTTCCTGTAACTGATAAAGTACCTGATTTGTCAGTCGGATGGGGATCTGATGCTCCTCCGATATTTCTGCAGCCGTATAGGGCGGTTCGTTCTTTTCGAATCGTTTGGCTATGAGTGACATAATCAGGATGGATATAAAATCCCGGTATCGTCTGCTGATGTTCCGGGTGTCCTGGTCAAAGCTAAAGCTGCGGATATTCTGTCCGGCATACGTCAGTTCGGCTCCAAACAAACAGATTGTCCAGGATATCTGCAACCAAAGCAGGAATAAGGGAAGTGCGGCAAAACTACCATAAATGGCATTGTACTTTGACACCCACAACTGGCTGTTGATGTACAGGAACTGAAAAGCCTGATAAGCAGACCCTGCCAGAATACCTGCAATGAGAGCGTGTTTGAATTTCACTTTCGTGTTCGGCATGAAGATGTACAGCCCGGTGAACATCAGCCATGTCAGGACAAAAGGAATAAGCCGTATCATGAATTTCATAACAGGAGCGAGCAGGACGAAATCATCCATCTGCTTGAGAATGGTGCTCATAAACAGAGAAAGTCCTCCGGATACCACGATCAGAATCGGCATCAGCAGGAACATGGAGAAATAGTCCGTAATCTTGCGATACATGGATCGTGCTTTTTTCACTTCCCAGATACGGTTGAAGGTGATTTCAATATTACTGACCAGATTGATAACCGTCCATAACAACATTACCAAACCAACTCCAATGAAAATACCTCCTTTGGTCTGTGAAAGATAGGAATTGACAAATGAGAGAATGGCCTCCGTTGTTTCTGTATTTCCTCCAAAACCGTTGCGGAACTGATGTTCCATCAGGTTGTCGAACCCGAAACCACGCGCTACGGCAAACAGGATGGCAAGTATCGGTACAATGGCAAGCAATGTGCTATAAGTAAGTGCAGAAGCTTTATTGGCCATCCGGTCTTTGGTAAACCGATTGATACAAAGATAGACGGTCTTTATAATATTGTAGAGTGAGAACTTGGTTCGGGTCACTTCGTCTTCCGTAATGCGCCAGATGTCATACGTAAGAAACTTCCATATATCGGTGATTTTCTTCTTCATAGTTCTTCGCTAATTACTAATTGCAAGCAACTAATTACTGATTACAACAGACTTGCTCGAACAGTCGATCCTCATCCATTAGTCATTTGTAATTAAATGGATAATTAAAAGAAAAAGCAGTCAGCCTATAAGCCGAGTTCTGTACCCATATAATTTCCAATTATTAATCTTTAATTATATCAGGTGCCTGTCATTTATCTGAGTGGCGTGTCACCACGACACTTTAGCGGTCTACCCTCCGACATGGAGCGAGCAACTCTCATAACGCCGGTTTACATGACCTTACAACTCCTAAGACGTACAGCCCGCATGTCGCCATGCGACTGGTGGGCTCTTACCCCACCTTCTCACCCTTACCTCTCCCCGAAAGGAGCGGCGGTTATTTTCTTCTACGTTACTCTACCCTCGCGGACAGCTTTCTGTTAGGAAGTAGGATGCTCTATGTTGCCCGGACTTTCCTCCTGCACGAAACATGCACGCGACAGACCGGCCAACTGCTTTAGACTGCAAAAATACGTCATTTATTTTGTTTTAGCCAAAGAAAGTATCACAAATAGAAATAATTTCTAACTTTGCTATCATTAAAATGGATTTTAATGAAGAAGAATATCCTCCTTTTCTATTGTTTCCTGGCGATGATGGCAGCTAGCCTGAAAGCACAGGAAATACGTCCCATGCCTGCCGATTCGGCTTATGGGGTAGTACATATTTCAGTTTGCAATTTGCGCGAGGAAGGCAAATTTACTTCCGGCATGAGTACGCAGGCATTGTTGGGAATGCCGGTCAAGGTGCTTCAGTATAACGGTTGGTACGAGATACAAACACCGGATGATTATACCGGATGGGTGCACCGGATGGTAATTACCCCCATGTCGAAAGAACGGTATGATGAATGGAATCGGGCAGAAAAGATAGTGGTTACCTCGCACTACGGATTTGCGTATGAGAAACCGGATGAGAGTTCCCAACCCGTATCCGATGTTGTTGCGGGCAATCGTTTGAAGTGGGAGGGGAGCAAAGGACATTTCTATCAAGTGTCTTATCCCGACGGACGGAAAGCATATCTTTCGAAATCCATTTCCCAACCGGAAGCGGAATGGCGAGCTTCACTGAAACAAGATGTTGAAAGTATCATTGAAACAGCTTACTCGATGATGGGAATTCCTTATCTATGGGCAGGAACCTCTTCCAAGGGAGTGGATTGTAGCGGACTGGTACGGACCGTACTTTTTATGCATGACATTATTATCCCGAGAGATGCCTCTCAACAGGCCTATGTGGGCGAACATATCGATATTGCTCCTGACTTCTCTAATGTCAAACGGGGAGATCTGGTGTTTTTCGGCCGGAAAGCGACTGCGGAACGTAAAGAAGGTATTTCTCACGTCGGCATTTACCTCGGAAACAAGCAGTTTATCCACGCATTGGGAGATGTGCACGTCAGCAGCATGAATCCTTCGGATCAAAACTATGATGAATTCAACACGAAGCGTTTACTTTTTGCTGTCCGTTTCTTACCTTATATAAATAAGGAGAAAGGAATGAATACCACAAATAAGAACCCCTTTTATCAATAAAAGAATGCAGAACAGGAGAGATTTTTTGAAAACGGCAGCTTTGGCTGCTTTCAGTTCGGGGTTAGTAGCCCGTCAGGCACTAGCCGGAGAATCGTTGCTTTCTACCATTCATATAAATAAGCTCGGTTTGGGAGGGAAGATGAAAATGACTTTTTTCCCTTATGAATTGAAGTTGAGGCACGTGTTTACAGTTGCCACTTATTCGCGTACAACAACTCCCGATGTGCAGGTAGAAATAGAATATGAAGGCGTGACGGGATATGGAGAAGCCTCTATGCCTCCTTATTTGGGAGAAACAGTAGAGTCTGTGATGAATTTCCTTGGGAAAGTGAATCTGGAACAGTTTAGTGATCCTTTTCAGCTAGATGACATTTTGTCATACGTTGACAGCCTCTCGCCAAAGGATACGGCAGCGAAAGCTGCGGTAGATATCGCCCTTCATGATCTGGTAGGGAAACTATTAGGCGCTCCCTGGTATAAGATATGGGGATTGAACAAAGAAAAGACACCTTCCACTACCTTTACGATAGGCATCGATGCGCCGGATGTAGTGCGGGCGAAAACAAAAGAGTGTGCCGATCAGTTTAATATATTAAAGGTGAAACTGGGACGGGACAATGATAAGGAGATGATTGAAACCATTCGTTCGGTAACAGACCTTCCGATAGCGATAGATGCCAATCAAGGATGGGCAGACCGCCAATACGCGCTCGATATGATTCATTGGCTGAAAGAAAAAGGCGTTGTGATGATAGAACAGCCCATGCCTAAGGAGAAGCTAGAGGATATTGCCTGGATAACACAACAGAGCCCGCTACCGATATTTGCGGATGAATCCTTGCAGCGTCTGGGAGATGTAGCCGCTTTAAAAGGCGCTTTCACGGGAATCAATATAAAGCTGATGAAGTGTACCGGTATGCGTGAAGCATGGAAGATGGTGACATTGGCTCATGCACTCGGCATGCGTGTCATGGTGGGCTGTATGACAGAGACTTCCTGTGCTATTTCTGCAGCTTCACAGTTCTCGCCATTAGTGGATTTTGCCGACCTGGATGGCAACCTGCTTATCTCTAATGATCGCTTTAAAGGGGTGGAAGTGGTGAAAGGAAAGATCACTCTGAATGACTTACCTGGAATCGGTGTCATGAAAATCTGACTTTACTGAATGAATGTCAGAGTGTTAAAGCCATCTGACATACAACGAATGTAAATTTGTCAGGTGTTGTCGTTAACCGCTGTTAAGCTCCAAATATTCTCTGTTAAAAGTGGACAAAAAAGAGTGACAAGTAGAATAAGTGAACGATATTTGTTATTATTTTAACGTCGTAAAAGTTAAAACAATGTCGAATATTAACAATTTAAAGAATTATAAATCATGAAACAGACAACAAAGAACATTCTGGGAGTAGGAGCAATCATTCTTCTTAGCTCAGGAGTTGCAGGATTGACAACTTACAAATTGTTGCAATCTAACGAATCTGCAAAAGAAACATCTTTTAATGAGATGTTCAAGCAGAATCCCAATGTCAAATTGGCTGCTTTTGACGCTGTGAACGCTCAACCTGTTGATTTGACACAGGCTGCCGAGAATTCACTTCATGCTGTCGTACATATAAGGTCTACTCAAGAAGCTAAAACAAGAACTGTTCAGCAAGCGCCGGACATTTTCGATTTCTTTTTTGGTGATGGACGCGGACAGCAACGTCAGGTACAGTCTCAACCTCGTGTAGGTTTTGGTTCGGGAGTAATCATCTCGAAGGATGGATATATCGTAACGAATAATCATGTGATTGAAGGTGCGGATGAAATCAGTGTGAAACTGAATGATAACCGTGAATTTAAAGGACGCGTGATTGGCACTGACCCCAGCACCGACCTTGCGCTGGTGAAAATTGAGGGTGATGATTTCCCGACTATTCCGGTGGGAGATTCCGAAGCGTTGAAAGTAGGAGAGTGGGTATTGGCAGTAGGTAACCCGTTCAATTTGAACTCTACTGTAACTGCCGGCATCGTAAGTGCAAAAGCCCGTTCTCTGGGAGTATATAATGGTGGTATAGAATCATTCATCCAGACGGATGCTGCCATCAACCAGGGTAACAGTGGTGGTGCACTGGTAAATGCCAAAGGTGAATTGGTTGGTATCAATTCAGTGCTTTCTTCTCCGACAGGTGCTTATGCAGGATACGGTTTTGCTATCCCGACCAGCATTATGACGAAAGTAATTGCCGACTTGAAACAATATGGAACAGTACAACGTGCATTGCTCGGTATTCGTGGTGGCTCTATCGGTAGCAGTTTGATGGACGACCGTCAACCGATTGACAAATCCGGTAAGACATTGGCAGATAAAGCTAAAGAACTGGGTGTTGTAGAAGGAGTATGGGTTTCTGAAATCGTAGAGAATGGTTCTGCTGCCGGAGCTGATATCAAAGTCGATGACGTAATTATCGGTGTGGATAATAAGAAAGTATCCAATATGGCTGACTTGCAGGAAGCACTTGCTAAACATCGTCCGGGTGATAAGGTGAAAGTAAAACTGATGCGCGATAAGAAGGAAAAGACCGTTGAAGTAACGTTGAAGAACGAGCAAGGTACTACCAAGATCGTGAAGGATGCAGGCATGGAAATCCTGGGAGCTGCTTTCAAAGAGTTGCCGGATGACTTGAAGAAGCAATTGAATCTAGGTTACGGTCTGCAAGTGACAGGAGTTTCTTCCGGTAAGATGTCAGATGCAGGAGTTCGTAAAGGCTTCATTATCCTGAAAGCTAATGACCAGCCGATGCGCAAAGTCAGCGATCTGGAAGAAGTAATGAAAGCTGCTGTTAAGTCTCCGAACCAGGTATTATTCCTGACCGGTGTGTTCCCATCAGGTAAACGCGGATATTTCGCTGTCGATCTGACTCAAGAGTAATATATAAAAATAAGGTAAGAAGATTGCAGGATAAGCTAATGAAATAGAAAAAGGATGCCGCCAATCAACTTGTCGGCATCTCTTTTTGTTTTATTAGATGAAAAATATAGTGTAAAAGTTACTTAATTTTGTATGTTAACAAATTATTTGTCGTAACTTTGCACTCCAAATCTGTTTTTAAAGAATGAGACAACTAAAGATTACCAAAAGTATCACTAACAGAGAGAGCGCTTCTCTTGATAAGTATTTGCAGGAAATCGGCCGTGAAGACCTGATTACTGTTGAGGAAGAAGTGGAACTCGCTCAACGCATTCGTAAGGGTGACCGTGTAGCATTGGAAAAATTGACACGTGCCAATCTTCGTTTCGTCGTATCTGTGGCTAAACAGTACCAGAACCAAGGTTTGAGTTTGCCTGACTTGATTAATGAAGGCAATTTAGGACTGATTAAGGCTGCCGAGAAATTTGATGAAACACGTGGATTTAAGTTCATTAGCTACGCTGTATGGTGGATTCGCCAGTCTATTCTGCAAGCATTGGCAGAGCAGTCGCGTATTGTTCGTCTCCCGTTGAATCAGGTAGGTTCGCTGAATAAGATCAGCAAAGCCTTCTCGAAGTTTGAACAGGAAAACGAGCGGCGTCCGTCTCCCGAGGAGTTGGCAGACGAACTGGAAATTCCGGTTGATAAAATCTCTGATACGCTGAAGGTATCCGGCCGTCATATTTCGGTGGATGCGCCTTTTGTGGAAGGGGAGGATAACAGCCTGTTGGATGTGTTGGTTAACGATGATTCGCCAATGGCGGACCGCTCTCTGGTTAATGAGTCTCTTGCGAGGGAAATTGATAGAGCTCTTTCTACGTTAACCGATAGAGAAAAAGAAATCATTCAGATGTTTTTCGGTATCGGACAGCAAGAAATGACATTGGAAGAAATCGGCGATAAATTTGGCCTCACACGTGAGCGCGTTCGTCAGATTAAAGAAAAAGCAATTAGAAGACTTAGACAAAGTAATCGTAGTAAATTGCTCAAATCTTACTTGGGATAAGTAAGGAATATCAGTTTCTGAAAGAAAAAAGAATTTGAGTCGCATAAGTCGCACTTTTCATATAGAAGAATGTACTTATGCGACTTTTTACATAAGCCCCATTCTATAATTCAATCTTATACTATGTGAGTTTTATGAAAAAGTCAGTTTTAATATCATTGGTTCTTATTGCTTTGGGAGCAGGGATGGTGGCGTATGCAAGATGTGCGGCATCCTCTTCTGATTCGGTGCCTGTTAAAGTAGAGCAGCGTTTGCGGGAAAAAGCACAGGCAGGAAAGGCTTATTGTGATAAGAACGGATATAATACGAATTATTGCTTTCTGGTAGATTTCAGTATTCATTCTGGTAAAAGGCGTTTCTTTGTATGGGATTTCAAAGGAGATTCCGTGAAGTATGCCAGTCTCTGTGCTCATGGATATGGGAAAAATAGCACTGTGTCCAAGCCTGTATTCAGCAATGTGGAAGGTAGTTATTGCTCTTCTTTGGGGAAATACAAGGTGGGTATCCGGTCGTATAGCAAGTGGGGAATCAATATTCATTATAAATTACATGGATTGGAAGCGACGAATGATAATGCTTTCAAGCGGTATATCGTGTTGCATTCTTATACTCCGTTGCCGGAAACAGAGGTGTATCCTTTGCATCTTCCGTTAGGAATCAGTCAAGGGTGTCCTGTAATATCCGATGAAGTGATGAGGAAAGTTGACGGGTTGCTCAAAGCGGAAAAGAAACCAGTCCTGCTATGGGTCTATGACTAAGAAATGCTATTTATTTGAGATAAATAGAGGTAATCTCCTCTTTTTTGTTACCTTTGCAAGGTTAAAAATTATATGATATGAAATACGTAAAAATACTATTTGCAATTGCACTTGTGTTTACCATGTGCTCTGCTTTTTCCTTGAAAAAAGACCGCTCTAAACCGGTTTATGCTTTTGGAATTTCTGCCTCATTTACGGATACAGTAGTCTATTTCACGGACATTCAGATATTAGATAGTGCGAAGGTTAGCAAGGAAGGCTTCTTGTCTCACCGTGAGTTGTATAGTTATCAGTTGAAGAATTATCTGGAGGATAACCAGTTGCAACAGAATAGTACATGTATGATTTACTTCTCGGAAAACAAGAAGAAATTAGAAAAAGAAGCAACGAAGATTCTGAATAAATACAAGAAAAATAATAGAATGACGGTGTCGCGGATTGATTCTGATAAATTCCACTTTACGAAACCGGAAGAATAATAAGCAATAGTTAAATTGTTAATATAATAAGAGATGCAGCTTTGCATCTCTTATTTTTTTATCTTTGCCTCGTAATAAACTTGAAATCTAATGAAAAAGATAAAAATATTCTCCTTGTTTGTGTGTTTGGCTATGCTGGTAATCGCTTGTCATAATGACGATGATGAAAGAGGAGTCCAGATGCGTACAGTTCTTGTTTATATAGCAGGTGACAATTCTCTTCGCAGCTTTGCCACAGAGGATTTGGCGGAAATGACAGAGGGAATGCAGTCTGTAGATGATAACTCTTATAACCTACTCGTATACATTGATACCGGATCAAGTCCTAAACTAATTCGATTGAAGAAGGATAAAAAGAAGAATGTCGTACAGGAGGAGCTAATCGCTACGTATGAAGGACGAAACTCTGTAGATGTCTCTAAGATGAAGGAGGTTATCAACACGGCATTTTCTGAATATCCGGCACAGAGTTATGGGTTGGTTTTGTGGTCTCATGGAGAAGGATGGTTGGCAAAATCGCAGAATAAAACCCGTTGGTGGGGACAGGATGGTGGTTCAAATTACATGGATATTTCCGAGTTAAAAGATGTTCTGCGTAATGCGCCTCATTTGAGTTTTCTTCTTTTCGATGCATGCTTTATGCAATCTGTTGAGGTGGTCTATGAATTGAAGGAACATGCGGATTACATAATAGGCTCTCCGACAGAGATACCCGCACCGGGTGCTCCATATCAGAAAGTAGTTCCGGCTATGTTTGCCAATAATGCATCGGCTACGGACATAGCAAAGGCATATTTTGAATTTTATGCAGATGAAAATCTTTATACTGGCAAATTGCCATATAATTGGGGCTTAGGTGATCCCTGGACGGCAGGAGTCTCTGTTTCTGTAGTGAACACTTCCATGTTGGAACAACTGGCTAAAAGCAGTAGTGAGATTATTCTGAAATATATTAAGGGCAGACAAGCGATAGCCACATCGGGCATACTCTGTTATGATTGTCGGTCCAGTAAGTATTATTATGATTTTGATGGATTAATACGTTCTTTAGGTAGTGAGACTAGCGAATATGAGGCTTGGAAAGCTGCTTATGATGCTGCTGTGGTTTATTGGAAGACTACTCCTAATAATTACTCCAGTTATGGCGGTAGTTTCTCGATGAATGGCTCTGCAGGACTTTCTACTTATATATTTCGTCAGTCGTATGAAGAGGAGATAAATCCTTTTTATCGTCAGTCGATACAATGGTACTCCGCTGCCGGATGGGATGAGACAGGCTGGTGATAATTACCATTTCAATATTCTTTAGAAGATAGGATTCTAACTTTTTGTGAAGATAGTGTGAAGAATAAGCAATCCTTATATAAGTGGTTATATGAGACGTATGAGAACGATTTGTTTTCATACGGCATTGCTTTTGGCATTAGTAAAGAACTTTTAGAAGATGCCATTCACGATGTTTTTTTGCATTTATATGAGCGTGAGCACAAACTTTGGGAAAGTCAGAATATGAAGTTCTATCTGTTGAACTGTTTGAAGAACCGGATTCGGACCATTAAGAAAAAAGAAATGAATACCGAATTTCTGGAAGAAGGTTCTGATAACTATAGTTTCCTTGTTGAAGTGAACGGCTTTGAACTCATAGATGAAGAAAAAGAAAGAGCCGCTATGCAAAAACAGCTGAAAAAGATGCTGGATAGCCTTACAGACCGGCAACGGGAGGCTGTATATCTTCGTTATACCCAAGGACTTAGCTATGAGGAAATCGGGAAATTGATGGGAATACAACCTAAAGCAGCACAGAAATTAGTGTATCGGGCTATCGAACAAATGCGTAAAATTCAGCCTCAAATTATTTATTTTTTCCTTTTCGGTTATTTTCTTTAATTTTCGTGGGGGTATTTTTGTTCTTTGCGTGTTTTTAAAGTGAAACCGTAAAAAGAACGAGTATGCATTCAGATCGAATACCCGAATCGACAAAACAATGGCTACAAAATGAAGACTTCATATTGTGGTGTCTGGCTCCTACCCAGGAATCGGAAGAATGGTGGGTTAATTATCAAAAAGAGCATCCCGAAGATCAAGCATCCCTACAGGAGGCCCGCAAAATCATATTATCTGCCCGGCTGAATCCGGTTCAGCGCTTACCCGAAGAATCAGAAAGATTGTGGGCACGTATAGAGACAAGCATGGAGCGTCGTGATAAGAGACATCGTTTTATCTTATTTACCCGTTATGCTGCCGCCTGTGTACTAATATTAGGTATTGTTTCTTTCTGGTTGATTCATTCTTTTCAGACGTCCGGAACTGCTGATGATCTGCTTGTCAATGTGAAAGCAGATACTCTGTATCAGAAAGTAATGCTGATAAGAGATGATGCGGAAGCGATTCAGATAGAGAATAATGCCGTCATTACTTATGATAGCAATATTACTATTCAATCCGATGGTAAGGAAACAGAGATAATCAAAGAGGGAGCGGTTCAACCCGGAAAACAAAATACACTGATAGTTCCTTATGGTAGCCATTCATCCATTGTATTGGCAGACGGATCGAAAGTATGGATTAATTCCGGAAGTAAATTACGTTTCCCTTCCTCTTTTGGTCCGGGCGAACGCAGGATAAAAGTAGAAGGAGAGATTTATATAGAAGTTGCCAAAGATACTTCCCGGCCTTTTTATGTAGAGACACCCCAACTGACAGTTAATGTATTGGGAACAAAGTTTAATGTGTCTGCCTATGCTGATGATGCATTGCAATCCGTGGTGTTGGTAGAAGGAAAAGTAAATGTAAAAGCAAACTCCAATGAAGATTTTGTCCTTTTGCCTAATCAGCGTTTTAAGTTGAGTGATGGGATATCCGGCATCGACGAAGTTAATGCTTACGATTATATTTCATGGAAAGATGGCGTACTTCAGTTCCGGGGTGAGACAATGAAAGATATTATCCAACGGCTAAGTCGCTACTATAATGTATCTATCACATGTACGCCGGAAGTTGCGCAAAAGTGTACAATGGGAAAACTTATCTTATTTGATGATATAGAACAAGTCATGAAAACCTTCTCGTTGCTGTACGATGTCCAGTGTACAATTGAAGCGGGAAGTATAAAAATCGAGTAATAACCCTAAAAATTTAATGCCTATGAATAAACCACAGAAATGAAGCCTTTGTAAAAAAGAAGTTCGGAAGAGAGGCAACTCTTCCGAACCCGTGAGATTTAAATTTTTCAATTACTTATGAAAAACCTAAAAATTGATACGCAAAAATATGGAAAATTCCTATTACAATCATGCAAATAGGGCATATTTTCTTTGTAAATCATATCTGTTTGTGAAATTTTTTGTTATTTTTCTATTTATAGCGAATGTAACTCTCGCTAATGGAAATGGAACGAGCGAACTCTATGATATAAAGAAAGGGACTCTACTGGAATATTTTAAAGATATAGAGAAAGAAACAGGCTACGTTTTCATCTATTCGAAAGATATCCGACCTAGTTTAAATCAAGTTGTCAGTGTAGATCTATCTAGGAAGAAGACAATCACAGAAAAATTGTCAGCCTTGTTTGAAAAGACAAATCTGGTATATGAAATAAATGGAAAACAGATTGTTGTAAAGAGAAAAACGGCAGTGAAAAAGAATCTTTCTTCACAGCCACAGGAACCTCGGAGAATAACCGGTACTATTACCGATACAAAAGGAGAACCGATTATCGGTGCCAATATCAAGGAAGTCGGTACATTTAACGGCATAATTTCCGATATAAACGGGCGCTTTGCCTTATCTGTAAATCCGAATGCAGTTTTGGAAATCAGTTATATCGGTTATGTCACGACGACAGTACCTGTAAAAGACAATAAAGTGCTTTCTATTGAAATAAAAGAAGCCGAGCAAAGTCTGGAGGAAGTCGTTGTTGTCGGCTACGGAAAGCAGAAGAAAGAAAGTGTGACAGCATCTATCGCTTCTATTTCGAGGAAAGAACTGGTACAGACACAACAATCCAATATTAGTAACATGCTGGTAGGACGAATGCCGGGATTGATTGCTTTTCAAAGAAGTGGTGCTCCCGGCGAAGACGCTTCCAGTCTGTTAATCAGAGGTGTCAGTACATTTACAGACAACACGGCTCCTTTAATAATGATCGATGGCATCGAACGAACTAATTTTGACGGCATAGATCCGAATGAAGTTGAATCATTGAATATACTTAAAGATGCTTCGGCAACAGCGATCTATGGAGTAAAGGGAGCTAACGGCGTAGTATTAATTACTACCCGTAAAGGGGAAAGAGGGCGTCCCCGGTTGAGCTATTCGGGTAATTTTGCTTTGCAGCAATCTACCCAGCTCCCCAGTTATCTGAATAGTGCGGATTATGCAACTTTATACAATGAAGCTTTAGAAAATGACTCCCGGGTTTCGGGTTCTACCTACCAACCGAAATTCACGGATAAAGATATTGAATTGTACAGAAATGGCTTTGATCCGATTTTGCATCCGAACACTAACTGGATAGACGATTTTCTTAGAAAGTTTTCTACCCGCACTCAACATAACATCAACCTTTCGGGTGGTACAGAACGTGTGAAATACTTTATATCGGGAAGTTATTTCGATCAGACCGGTATCTATAAACATACCAAGATAGATTCGGATCATGATGTAAATCCCCGTAACACCCGTTATAACTTCAGAACTAATTTCGATTTTCAGATAACGCGGGACTTTTCGGCAACTGTTCAAATGGCCGCCCAGATAGGCAGAGTGATTACTCCGGGCTCCGGTAACAGTGGAATCTGGCAAGCTATTTCTTTTGCCAATCCCTTGAGCTCTCCGGGATTGGTGGACAATAAAATTGTCCGCATACAGGATGGATTGGGAAGCGTCAATCCCTGGCAAACCTTATTAAGCAACGGTTATCAGAAAGATAATAGAAATAACATCAATACAACATTACGTCTGAATTATGATTTATCATCTTTGCTGACCAAAGGTTTGTCCGTACACGGGAGTATCGCGTATGATAGCTATTATTACAGCCGTAAGAAATATTCGAAAACCTTTCCTTATTATCTTGCGCGCCGTGATGCGGAAGATCCGGATTACATCTATCTGATCCCCCAATCAGAAGAGAGTATCTGGTCTGTAAGTACCGGATGGGATAAGAACCGGAAAGTATATATGGAGTTTGGAATTGATTATAATAGAACTTTCGGGCTTCATAAAACGACAGCACTTATTCTGTATAATCAGAGTAAATACTATTCCCCCTCCCTTCAATATTATGTACCTAATGCTTATCAGGGATTGGTAGGACGATTGACCTATGAATATGCCTCCCGTTATTTGGCAGAATTCAATATGGGATACAACGGAACCGAGAATTTTGCCAAAGGCAAACGGTTCGGATTTTTTCCTGCTGTTTCATTAGGTTGGGTCATCAGTGAAGAAAAGTTTTTTCCGAAAAACAATATCGTTAAATATCTAAAGGTGAGAGGGTCCTACGGAGAGGTAGGAAACGATCAGATAGGTGGTGATCGATTTTTGTATCTGCCGTCTTCTTATGGAGCAGCGAGCGATTCGGGTGTGAACAAGTATAATTTCGGTTTGGCTTCCAATCCGTATACTTCACTGATGATTGTTGAAAATAAAATCGGTAATCCTGATTTGACTTGGGAAAAGGCGAAAAAGATGAATGTCGGTGTAGATATTAATCTGTTCAATAATTGTCTGACTGCTTCATTTGATATATTCAAAGAAAAACGAAATAACATATTAGCCAACAGATCAACATCCCCCATGATTATAGGTGCTAATCTTCCTGCATATAATTTTGGAGAAATGGAAAATCGCGGTTGGGAAATGGACCTTAATTTTAGACATCATATACAAGATTTCCATTATTGGGCACGCTTCAATTATTCATTTGCGAGGAATGAAATCATCTACATGGATGAAGTGCAGAAGAGATATGATTATCAGATGACTACCGGAAGAAGAAAGAATCAGTTTTTCGGACTGATCTTTGACGGATACTATAACTCGTGGGAAGAAATCAATGCATTAGACCGTCCTAAAAGTTCATGGAGCGGGAATCAGTTGCAACCGGGAGACGTCAAGTATGTAGACGTCAATCAGGATGGAGTGATTGATGATTACGACATGGTTCCGATAGGATACACCCCCGTACCGGAGATTATTTACGGTTTCTCATTCGGAGCGCAATATAAAGGATTTGATTTCTCCATCTTATTTCAGGGAGCCGACAATGTATCCATTAAATATTTCGGACGGTCGATGTGGCCTTTCGCGAAAGGAGAAGAGAGTGCGAAATCTCTGATAAAAGAACGTTGGACACAGGAACGGTATGAGGCAGGAGAAAAGATCACCTTTCCCCGTTTGTCTCTGAATCCCAACGGAGAAACCGATCACAACTATCGTCCTTCTACTCTTTGGATACGGGATGCCAGTTATTTGCGATTGAAAAACCTCGAAGTAGGATATACATTTACCGGAGGTTTTGTCAAACGGCTTAACCTGAATAGTGTAAGATTATATTTCAACGGTTCCAATTTATTCACGTGGACAGATGTGGTAGATCTGGACCCGGAAGCACCTTCGAGAAGTGGAAATGTTGAAATCAATACATATCCGTTGCAGAAAGTATATAATATTGGTCTTAATATAAATTTTTGATAATCATGAAAAGAATAACATATATATGTGCAATACTTCTGTCGTCTGTATTGATGTTTTCGTGTAGTGACTATCTGGAAGCTCCGCCCTCTGTCGATTTGGATGAAGACGGTGTCTTTGCCGACAGGACTTTGACAGAACAATACATAACAGGCATCTATGCAGAAGGTATGCCGCTGGGGTTCTCGATGGGAAGTAGCGGGATCGACCGTAAATTGTGTGCAACCTCAACCCTGGCAGGAGCGTGTGATGAAGCCGAACAAGGTGCAAACTGGGGGAAGGGCAATGCCTCGTGGAACGTGGACAATCATAACAACAGCAGCATAGACTGGGATGAAGACCCCCGTCACAACACCCGTTGGCAGACATTACGAAAATGCAATATCGTGCTTGAACGTATTGACGAAGTGCCCGATGATCCGGGAGACGTTGATTTTAAGACACGTTCCAGAGGCGAAGCCTATTTTATGCGGGCTTTGGTCTTCTGGGAAGGAGTATATAGATATGGTGGACTGCCTATAATACACCGTAGAATAAATCCGTCGGAAGATGGTAAACTACCCCGTAATACATTTTCCGATTGTGTAGACTCCATTCTTGTCGATTGTGACCGGGCTGCCTCCATATTACCGGATTATTATACGAATTCGATATTGGTGGGACGGGCAAACAGGATAGCCGCCTTAGCCCTCAAATCCAGAGTACTCCTGTATGCGGCGAGTCCTTTGTTCAATACCGACGATCCGTACCTTCCTTTAAGTGGAAATAATGACCTGATAGGATATGGAAACTATAGTAAAGAACGCTGGAATGAAGCTGCTAAAGCAGCCAAGGCAGCCATTACCGCTGTTGAATCTTCTGGCTATTATGACTTGTACGATGAGGGAACACCTGAAACAAATTACGAACATGTGTGGACTGCTCCCGATAACAAAGAAATAATTCTGGCCAACAAAAAATATCGGAATTTCACAACAAGCAGTCATCCCATAACAAGCAATATACCGGCATGGGCGGGAAGTAGTTGGAGCGACGGCGGTCTTTTTACAACCTTCAATTTCGTGCGTTTCTATGAGAAAAAAGACGGGAACCAACAAACATGGAATATGGATGGTGGCGATGATCTGCTTGAAAAGTACGACGAACTGGACCCTCGTTTTGCGCAAACCATTGCAGCACATGGAGCTAACTGGAATACAGAGATTGGAATTCTTAATTTTCTGCCCGGTGGAGCTCACAATGTAGCCAATGATAAAACGAAACACCTGGTTCGCAAATGGGTACCTCGCGTACTAAGAGCAACGGCTCCGCGCAACTCCACTAATATGGACTGGATTGTCTTCCGGGTAGCCGAACTCTATCTGAATTATGCAGAAGCTTTGAATGAATATTATGAAACTCCCCCGAAAGAAGCATTCGATGCAGTCCTGAAAGTTCGTGAACGCTCCGGAATGCCGGGCTTTCCTTCCACTTTGAATAAAGAGCAGTTCAGGGAGAAACTGCGAAGAGAACGAGCCGTGGAACTGGCTTATGAAGATCATCGTTTCTGGGATATAAGACGTTGGCTGATAGCCGATGATGAAGGTGTTATGAAAGGTGCCATGTATGGATTGCAGCTCTCCGCTGTTACAGGAGCACCGGGTAAAGTACATTACAAACCTTATGTCTTTGAAAACAGATTATGGAGTGACCGTTCTTATTTACATCCTATCAAGCAGACCGAAATAGATAAAGGGTATATGCTTCAGAATCCGGGATGGTAAATATGTTCAATCAACTAAAAATAAAAGGTATGACAATAATAAACAGTATATACAAAGGGAAGCGTTATGCTATACTTTTGACTACTATTCTCACTTTTTATGCTCCCGTTTTGTTTGCTCAACGCATAGCCGACTCTGCACTTGTAGAAGTCGCCTATGGGCAACAACCGGAATGGAGGCGAACAAGTGCCATTTCTTCCATACGTGGGGAAGATTTGCTGAAAACTACTTCCGCAAGCTTGGGAAATAGTCTGCAAGGACAGCTTCCCGGACTAACATTGTTGCAACAAAGCGGAGAGCCCGGCTATGATTTCTCTATCGCGAATCTCTACCTCCGGGGACGTACTTCCTATGCAAGCGGACAAAAAATGCTGGTATATGTCGACGGTTTCGAAGCCCCGATTGAAAGTCTGTCCACTGCGGAAATCGAGTCTGTAACATTATTGAAAGACGCTTCGGCTCTGGCTTTATATGGTATGCGTGGTGCAAATGGTGTTTTATTGGTGACAACCAAGAAAGGATGCGTTTCCGCTCCGCAAGTCAGTATCCGTTTACAAACGGGAATACAACAACCGTTGGGCGTTCCCGATCCTATCAATGCGTATGATTATGCCACCTTATACAATCAGGCGCGTGTGAATGACGGATTGCCTCGTTTATACACTCCAGAGGAATTGAATGCCTATCAGAACAACACCGATCCTTACTTTTACCCCAATGTAAACTGGAAAAAGGCCATTTTGAATAATACAGCTCCTTTGAGTATGGCTGATTTAAGTTTTAAAGGAGGAGGAGATGTGGTGCAATACTATGTAATGATGAATCTTTTGCAGAACATCGGTTTCTACAAAGACACCGATAAAAAACGCCGGGAAAACTCGAATGCCTATTATGCGAGCTTTAATTTCAGGTCTAATTTGAATATCCAGATAAGCAAACACCTGTCTACCGGACTCAATTTTAGCGGGAGTGTAGGTAATCGCTCTATTCCCGGAGGCAGCAGTTCTGCCAACGGACTTTTGGGAGCGATATGGAGAACAGCTCCGAATGCATTTCCGGTGTACAACCCCGACGGATCGTATGGAGGAAATGCCGCTTTTACCAACCCGGTCGGTAATATCGTCAGCAGAGGGCTTTATAAAGAAAACAGCCGGACTTTCCAACTGATTTTTATGCCTAAATACGACCTGGAGAAACTGACAAAGGGATTAAGTGTCAGTGCCGGTATTGCCTACAACAACTATATGGCGGATTCATCTATAAAGAATCAGAATTATGCCCGTTATTCTCTTTCCAAAGGAGCAGGGGGAGAGGTGCTATATACACCCTACGGCGCTGATTCTCCTTTGGAATCCGATGAAGGATTCCGTACTGACTGGAGCCGTCTGAACTTTAAGGCACAGTTGGATTATGATCGCGTTTTCAAGCAACATCAACTCACTGCCAGCATCTTTTTCCTGTCTGATTTATATCAGAAATATGGAAGTCGTGATGACATTAAATACTTGAATTATGCAGGGCGGGTAACTTACTCTTATAATCAAAAATACATAGGAGAATTTGCAGCTTCATATACAGGTTGTGATGATTATGCTCCTGGAAAAAGATATGGATTCTTTCCCGCTTTCTCCGCCGGATGGATACTGTCGAAAGAAAACTTCATGAAAAATATCAACTGGGTTGAATATTTGAAACTAAGAGCATCTATCGGACTGGTTGGAAACAATCAGAATGAGAACGGACGTTATCTGTTCGACCAGACTTATAGCAGTAACGGCTCCTATTTTTTAGGTACAGGGTCGTCATCAACAGGCGGGTTTCGGGCAGATATGATTGCCAATCCCGATATTAGTTGGGAGAAGGAACGTGTATTCAATATTGGATTGGATGCAGTTTTACTGAAAGGGCTGTCGGTAGAATTCGATTATTTCCATAAAGAAAGATATGATATCCTGTCACAGCCGTATTCCACTATTCCCGGATTTGTTGGAGCCTCTTATGGCGACATATTGCCTTATATGAATGTAGGTAAAGTAAAGAATCAAGGTTTCGAGGGTACGATCAGGTACGAAAGCAGTCTTAAAAACAACTTCAACTATTACGTTGAAACATCGGCGTGGTATGCAAAGAATGAAATTGTCGATATGGCGGAAGAAGTGAAACTCTACGATTATCAATATCGTAAAGGACGTTCCGTGAATACTCCTTTTGTACTTGTTGCTGACGGACTGTATCAGGAGAGTGATTTCGATTCGAATGGAAGTCTGAAGTCACATTTACCGGTACCGCAGTTTGGAGAAGTAAACCCCGGTGATATAAAATATATCGATAAAAATGGTGATGGAGTAGTCGATTCCAATGACTCCTATCCTGTGGGATATTCTAATATTCCGGAGTGGAATTATGCTTTGAAAATAGGCTTTGAATGGAAAGGGATAGACGTTGAGGCTTTATTTCATGGCGTTGCCAATAGAGACATCTATTTGAGCGGGCCGTTGGCTTATTCCTTTACCGACAATGGCTCTGCTTCAAAACTGGCTCTCGACAGCTGGACACCGGAGAATCCCAATGCTTCTTATCCCCGTTTGTCTACCCGGACATTTGAAAACAATTACCGGATATCTACATATTGGAAAAGAAACGGAAACTACTTCAGAATGAAGAATATCCGGATTGGATATACCTTCCCCCAGTCAATAGCAAGAGCGATAAAATTGTCCAGATTGTATGTGTATGCTAATGCGAGCAATCTTTTCACCGTGAGTCATCTTGACGGATTGGCCGACCCGGAAAGCAGTTCTTTGATTACATATCCGTTGACACGTTCCTACAACCTGGGAATAAAAATTGATTTTTAATAGGTAAGAACAAAAATATAATAATTATGAAATACCCAATAGGTTTATCTATCATATTGAATGCTCTTGCTGCTATCAGCATATTGTCCGGATGCAGTGATTATCTGGACAGAGAGTATGATTCGTTTATCGACAACGAGATGACCTTTACTTCCTATGAACGTACAAGCAAATTTCTAGTCAATGCTTATCGGTATCTGCCTGATGGTTTCAACCGTATCGGTTCCGAAGCTATGTTGGATGCCGCTACCGATGATGCCGAACATGCTAATGCCTCCTGCAACATCCAGCACTTCAACACCGGAGCCTGGAATTCAAGGTCCAATCCGGATGATTTGTGGAATAAGTATTACGCAGGAATTCGCATAGCGAATGAATTTATAGAAAATGTAGACAGAGTGAATCTGGATAAATACAGACTCGATCCGGATAATCAGAATGAATATCAGAACCGTCTGAATGACTTGAAAACATGGAAATATGAGGCCCGTTTTTTAAGAGCGTTTTTCCATTTCGAGCTGGTGAAACGTTTCGGACCTGTACCTGTGATTACTTCTACACTATCCGTCAATGCGGATTATTCGGAGACTCCACGCCCGTCTATGGACGATTGCATCTCATTCATCTCCAGCGAATGTGATAAGGTAGCCGAAGTGCTCGATTTAACTCCGGGACGAGGAATCGATTCGGATTTGGGACGTGCAACGAAGGGAGCCGCATTGGCTTTGAAAAGCAGAGTTTTATTGTATGCGGCCAGTCCCTTGTATCTGGACTGGCAGAATTTTTCGGAAAGCGATCTTCCTTCCGATATGGAGAAATGGAAAGCTGCGGCACAGGCTGCGAAAGACGTAATTGATCTGGGCATATATTCGTTGTATGGCAGTTATGCCACTTTATTCAAGAATAACTTTCAGAATTCCGAGTTTATTCTGATGCGTCGTTATGGAAACAATTCCGACTTTGAAAAATACAACTTTCCTGTCAGTTATGGTGGGGTAGGCGGCATCAATCCTTCGTTGAATCTGGTAGACTCTTATGAAATGAAAGATGGCAGCTATTTTAGTTGGGAGAATGAGGAAAATGCCGTTCGTCCGCAATTCTACCGGGATGACAGGTTGAATGCTACCATTCTGCTGAATGATTCCGTTTGGAAAAGCACGGCGGTAGAGAATTGGGACGGTGGAAAAGACGGTCTGGGCGTTACCAATGCAACCAAAACCGGATTCTATCTGAAAAAATACCTCAATGAAGATGTGAATATCCAAACCGGCGGAGGAAGTCAGGGACATATCTGGCCGTTGTTTCGTTTAGCGGAGATTTACCTGAATTATGCGGAAGCCTTGAACGAATACGATCCCGAAAATGCGGATATAGCAGAATACGTCAATCGAGTGCGCAGCCGTGCCGGACAACCGAATCTGCCTTCCGGATTGACGCAGGACGAAATGCGTGAGCGTATCCGGCGTGAACGTCGTGTCGAACTGGCATTTGAGGAGCATCGTTCGTGGGATGTAAGACGGTGGAAGATTGCGCAAGAAACACTCGGAGGAGATTTGCTAGGTCTTGAAATCACCCGTAAGAATCAGGCTCGAAGAGCTGTTACCCGGAATTCCGTAATACCGGCTAACGAAGTTCCGGAAGGATGGCATTATTACGATGGAGACGAATTCAATGATTTGGTCATAAACAACTCATATTGGGGACAGTATGGAAGCGACACTCCGGTAGGAAACTCCCAGTATGGACAACCCACCGGAAATATCCAGACTTATCGTAAAAAACAGATTACGATTGAGAAAGGGAGTGGCGGATTGAGCTTTGCCCGGATAACAGCCACCAAGGACGACAATCCACCGGCTCCGACATTAAGCACTGCCAGTACGAGAGAAGGATGGTGGTCGGGAGCTTTGTCCAGCCGGGATACCGACAAATATGGTTATCAGGGGAAATATTACCCTCTGCATTCCCGCATTGAGATTCGTGCAAAAATACCTTATATATATGGTATATGGATGGGACCGTGGTGTCGTCATTATGCAGGAGCCAGTGTTGCGGAACTTGACATCGAAGAGTTTTTCGTCAAGGAATTTGAGAATACGGCTTCACCCCGCCGGCTTAGCCAGGCTTTACATTTGCATGATAATAAAACAGGCAATCTGGGAATCAACGTGAATGGGTACGGACGACATACAGTGCTTGATTTTGATCCGGGAGCAGACTTCCATACGTATGGCGTTCAGGTAGATCCGGACCCGGTTTCTCCGGATAAGCATGCTATCATCAGCTACCTGTTGGATGGTAAAGTAACCAATACATTCAAGACGATTGACTATGATGACAGATATAATACATTTATAACCAAAGCAATAGCGGAGGGAAGAGAAAAGCGAACCTGGGACATTGCGATAACCGGACAAATCGGAGGAAAGAATGAAAATGGTATCGGCTATCCCGAAGACAGGAATGCCAATTTGAGAAACGTTTCGATGGATGTAGATTGGGTACGTGTATTTACCCGGGATGAAACAGAACCAGAGATTCCTGAAAAGCCGGAATATCCCGTCGAGAAGTTTGATTATTCCCGTGCTGTGGTAGAAAAGAGAGTGTTTGATTCTAAAATGTATTGGTATCCCATACCTGAAAGTGAGATTCTGCAGTTGAAGAACTGGAAACAGAATCCGGGTTGGTAAATCATTAAAAAGAAATATCATGTTGAAAATAAAGATTCTAATAATCATATTTTGCTGTATCGGGGTGGTGAAAGCCCAAACCGTTATTCCTCCTTCATCAGAAACCCCTCCCGGATGGATTTATTACGATGGAGACGAGTTTAACGGAGATGTGATTGACTCCCGGTATTGGGGAATATATGGTTCCCAAAAAGTGGGGCGACCCACCTATAATCAGGAAAATAAAGCCATGCTTCAGACATACCGTCCGGAGCAGGTCTTTATCGAAACCCTTCCTACAGGAGAGAAGATTTGTCGAATTCGCTCATTCAAAAGTAAAGATGCGCCCAGTCCCGTTCATCCCAGTGTGAAGAGCAAGACCGGATGGTGGTCGGGAGCGCTGTCCAGCAGAGATTCCGATACGGAGAAATATTATCCTCTTTTCTGCCGCATAGAGATCAAAGCCAAAGTCCCATATCTATATGGGCTTTGGAATGCACTTTGGTTGAGGCATTATAAAGGAGCTGGAGTAGCCGAAATAGATATACTGGAGTTTTTTACCAAAGCTTTCGGGGAAAATCCTTATCCGGCCAAAGCGAATCAAACCTTGCATTTGTTCAATTCGGAAACGCAAAAGTTGGGAATCAATCTACCCAAAGGTCAGATACGATATACTGAAATCGGAGACGATAAGCCGGGAGATAATTTCCATGTATATGCGGTTCAGATAGATCCCGATCCTGTTGATAACAATCATGCCATCATTACGTTTCTGATAGATAATAAAGTCAATTACCAGATACATACCCGTACACAGTTGGGGGATGCATATACTGATTTTATCACTAAGGCTCGTAAAGAGAATCGGCTGGACAGAGTTTGGGATATTGCTATCACCGGGCAGGTAGGAGCATTTGACAAGTTGGATGTCGGCTATCCTGCGGAGGAATTGCAGCAATTTGATTTCGATATTGATTGGATAAGAGTTTATGTTCGCGATCCGCATACCCGGATCGTCGGAAATAGTAAACTACCTCATACTCCGGAAGCGGATTCATTTGTTAAAGATTTGCTCTCACGGATGACTGTGGAAGAGAAGATCGGCCAGTTATCCCAATACGTAGGCCGTACCCTTCTAACCGGTCCTGAATCAGAATATTTGAGCGATTCATTGATAGCACGCGGACTTGTAGGTTCTGTTTTGAATATATCCGGTGCAAAGACATTGCGTGATTTGCAGGAAAAGAATATGCGTTATTCCCGGATAAAGATACCGATTCTTTTTGGGATGGACGTGATTCATGGATATAAGACAATCTTTCCGACTCCTTTGGCGGAATCGTGTAGTTGGGATTTAGCAGCGATCGAACGAGCTGCCAAGATTGCTGCGATTGAATCCTCGGCAGCCGGACTACATTGGACGTTCGCTCCTATGGTCGACATCGCAAGAGACGCCCGTTGGGGCAGGGTAGTGGAAGGAGCAGGAGAAGACACCTACCTGGGAAGTGAAATAGCCAAAGCAAGAGTGAATGGTTTTCAGTGGAATCTTTGGGAGAATAATTCAGTATTGGCATGTGCAAAGCATTGGGTAGCTTACGGACTTCCCCAGGCGGGAAGAGATTATGCTCCGGTGGATATGTCGGAACGGACTTTGTTTGATACTTATCTACCTCCTTTTAAGGCTTGCATTGATGCGGGAGTACTTACTTTTATGAGTGCTTTCAATGATATAAATGGTATTCCTGCGTCCGCACATCCGTTCCTGCTCAAAGACTTATTGAGAGGGCAATGGAATTTCAATGGTTTTGTGGTAAGCGATTGGGAAGCAGTGAAGCAGCTGGTGGCGCAGGGAGTGGCGGAAGACGATAAAGACGCTACCCGTCTGGCTTTCAATTCCGGCATCGACATGGATATGACAGATGGGCTCTATAATAAATACATGAAAGAACTGATAGAAGCCGGTAAAATCAGTATGGAAGATGTCGACAATTCCGTCAGTCGGATTCTGCATATCAAATATGCTTTGGGACTGTTTGTTGATCCATATAAATTCTGTAATGAAGAATACGAATCGCAGACAATCATGAAAAAAGAATTTCTGGATGCAGCACTGGACATGGCTCATAAATCGGCTGTCCTGCTGAAGAATGACAATCATACATTACCGCTGGCAAAAAATGTCCGTTCCATTGCCGTGGTAGGTCCGCTGGCCGATAATCAGACCGAACTGCTGGGCTCGTGGAGAGCAAGAGGGGAAGATCGCCATGTGACGACTGTATTGCAGGGCATAAAGAACAAAATCGGCGGTAACAAAACGAAAGTTGGATATGCCCGTGGTTGCGATTTTGACGGAGAAGATAAGTCTGGATTCAAAGAAGCAGTGAAATTGGCTTCCAAAAGTGATATGGTGATTGCCGTTGTCGGTGAAAAAGCTTTGATGAGTGGCGAATCGAGAAGCCGTGCCCAACTGGATTTGCCGGGTGTGCAGGAAGAATTGATAAAAGAACTGGTTGCCACAGGGAAACCCGTTGTCGTCGTATTGATGAATGGGCGTCCGCTGTCTATCGAATGGGTGGACAAGAACGTATCGGCCATTCTCGAAACCTGGTTTTTAGGTACTTCTGCAGGAACCGCTATTGCTGATATACTGTTCGGTGATTATAATCCTTCCGGAAGATTGACCATTTCTTTTCCACGGGTAGAGGGACAAGTACCGGTTTACTATAACTATAAGAAATCCGGACGTCCGGGAGATATGCCCCATTCCTCAACCACCCGGCATATCGATGTTCCGAATGCTCCGCTCTATCCTTTTGGTTACGGTTTGAGTTATACCACATTCAGTTATTCAGTTCCGCAGAGCACCCAAAAAGAATATACGCGACAGGAGACCATCTCCGTTTCGGTGACAGTAACCAATACCGGAGACAGAGATGGCGAAGAGACTGTGCAACTGTATGTGAATGATAAAGTTGCTTCTGTTGTGCGTCCGGTAAAGGAGTTGAAGGCATTCAAAAAAATATTCCTGAAAGCGGGGGAGTCAAAGACCGTTCAGTTTGACATTTCTCCTTTAGCTTTAGGCTTTTATGATGCTGCCATGAACTATGTGGTAGAACCCGGTGAATTTGAAATTATGACCGGCTGCAACAGTAATGATTTACAAACCATATCGGTCAAACTAATAAATTAGAAGGAGGAACCGTTCTATGAGAAATTGGATAATTGTATTTTTTGTCATCTTTGCCGCTCGGCTTTCTGCACATGACGGTGACAGTATAAAGATCACACACGGTCCTTACCTGTGTGATATGAGTACCGACGGCGTGACAGTGGTATGGACTACAAACAAACCTGCTCTTTCGTGGGTGGAAGTGGCGCCTGCCGGTGAAGATCATTTCTATGGGAAGGAACGTCCGCGATATTACGATACGGAGTCCGGACGTAAGCGGGCCAATGATACAATCCACCGTGTACGCATCAAACATTTGGAACCCGGCAGGGAATACAGATACCGGATTTTTTCGAGAGAAGTTGTCTCTTGGCCTTCGAGTGACTGGGTAACTTATGGATTGATTGCTGCTTCAAATGTATACAAGCAAGAACCTTTCAGATTCAGAACTTTCGACGACCGGAAGAAAGAAATTTCCTTTCTGGTATTAAATGATATTCACGGGCGGAGTGACTATATGAAGTCTCTGTGTCGGGAAGTAGATTTCAAATCTCTTGATTTCGTTTTGCTTAATGGAGATATGTCGTCATGGGTAGAGGGGCAGGAGCAGATATGTAAAGATTATATTGATGCTTGTGTCGAATTGTTTGCGTCCGAAGTGCCTATTGTTTTCAATCGGGGAAACCATGAAACACGTGGAGTTTATTCCGATGCGTTGATAAAGTATTTTCCTACGTCTACCGGAACTTTTTATTATCGTTTCAACATAGGTAAGGTTTGTTTTCTTGTTCTTGATTCCGGTGAAGATAAGCCGGATTCGGATTTGGAGTATGCCGGTATTGCCGACTATGACAATTATCGAGAAGAAGAAACCCTATGGTTGCGGAGTGTGGTGGAAGAAAACGATTTTAAGCAATCATCCCTTCGGATCGCATTCCTGCACATCCCGCCGACGATAGGCAATTGGCATGGAAACTATCATTTGCAGCAAACCTTGTTGCCCGTTTTAAATACGGCTGGAATTGATCTGATGTTATCCGGACACACTCATAAATATTATTTCCGTGAATCAGAACCCGATAAAGCCAACTTTCCCATCCTTGTCAATGATAATAACAGCTATCTGCTTTGTAAGATAAAAGATGGAAAAATGGTGATTGATGTGGTAGGAGCGAATGGAAAAGACAAGAAGCAACATCAGTTTGATGTGAAATTTTAGTCAAATACCATTAGATTCCAATAGTATAGTTATTTATAATTTAATGTAATCATGAAGATGAAAACTATAATAAAATTATTATTTGTATTTTCGTTGCCATTTATTTTCTGTCGTTGTGCCGACGACGGGATACACTATGAACGGGAAATCAATGTTCCCGAAGGTATCTATCTGACGGGGAGTGCGTCCCAATTCTCGGTAGAGGCAATCAATGGTAAAATGAATGTGATAAAAGAGGGCACTTTGGTCGCATTGAACACATGGCTGACATCCAGCGGAGATTTTTATATCTCTTTAGTCGGACCGGATGGGCAACCCGTTTATTATGGGCAGGGAGCGCTTTTGCAAAACGACAACAGTGAGGTGTCAACTTATTCTTTGGCTCCTGGAACCGGCGGTTTCAGAGTAATGGAAGATGGATTGTATCAGCTAATTGTGAATCCTTTATTGAAACAGGTTAATATTGTTCCATTCAATTTCCGTTTGACGAGTAAATTCGAACTGACAGAAGACGGTGAAAACGAACTCTTTCTTCAAAAACCGTCTTACGACCATATTAACCATGTGGCTACCTGGGTGTCCAGTGGCGAGTTAGAAGTGATATTACCGGCAGAGTTTTCGTTTAATTATACCGATAATACGTCTTTTGATGTGAAGGAAACAGATACGGAGAAATATACATTCTCTTCTATGTACACCGGAACGGGAGGAAGTATAAAAATGAATGTTTTAACTGAAGAATATGCCGAACTAACCAACCAGTCGCAAGTGCAGCTCAATCTTAAAAACAAAGGTGAGTATAAAGTAACGCTTCAATATGAAGTCTTGACAGGAAAATTCTTTGCGAAGATGACGGGCAATGAGATCATAGAACCCGAACCGGAGGGGTATCCGGAGAAACTATATATGATTGGAGATGAATTTGGAAACTGGAATTGGAATTCGACAAATGTGGTAGAGATGGCCCCTGTGGGACAGCTTGGCAATGGTGCATTCTGGACTATCAAGTATTTCAATGCTGGTCAGGGAATTAAATGGGCATCGGAAAAATCTGATGCGGAAAGTTTTGCCTCTTTGGGTACAAATGTCAATTATGTTGTAGGCAGTAACGGAAGAGCGACGGTAGAAACAAGCGGCCTGTATTTGGTATATGTAGATATGAACCGTAATCTTATAGCTTTTGAGAAACCTGCCGTTTATGGAATAGGTGAGTGTTTTGACGGACAGGAAGTATCGTTCGATCTTTCCGGGCAGAATTTCTCTGCTGTCACTACAACACAAGGCAATCTTCAGATGTATGCAACTTCCGACTATAACAATAGAGACTGGAACACTATGGAATTCAACATCTATAATGGACAAATCTATTATCGTGGTGTAGGTGCTGCACTGGAACCGGTTCCTGTTGCTTCTAATATACCAATAGAACTTGATTTCTCTCAAGATAGAGGTAAAATAGCTGTGACTTTTGCCTCTCCAAGTGATGTCCCCTCAACAGCGAAGGCTATTTATATGGTTGGCGATGAATTTGGAAACATGAATTGGGGCTCGGATGGGGTTATCTCATTAGATAAGGTTTGGAACAGTGCCGACCGATGGATACATATTAATTATTTCAATGCCGGAACTAAACTTCGTTTCTCTACATCCAAGATATTTGGTGATGGAGAGTTTACCGGACTGACTAATAATGTGGGCTTCGAAATCTCTGACGAAGGACTGGTGGTTATCCCCCAAAGTGGTACTTATATCATTTTCGTTGATTTAGGTTCGAAGACCATCTCCATCCAAAAGCCTGTAATCTATGGGTATGGAACGGCAGCCGGAGGAAACAACGAAAAGATCTTGCCTTTTACGGAAAGTAGCGACGGGAAAACATTCTCTGTTACTTTACCTAATGGAGGACGTTTCAGAATACATCCTTATATTCCTGCTTTTGATAATCTTAATCCTTCATTTGGTGCTTGGAAACGCGAATATGCTGTTAATCCGGAGACTCTTGAAATCTATTTGCGTAAAGAGGGCATGGATGAACCGAACAAAGATTATGTATGGGCTGCCAACACTATAATAACTCTTGATTTCAGGGCAGCGAAAGGAACGATAGTAGTTCCTTAGCCCGGTCTGCTCCAAGAAAAATTGTAGCTGATTATATTTTTATATCACTTTTACCCTCACACCCTCACACCTTCGTTCAATCCCTTTATTCATCGTGGTTGCAAGGTGTGAGGGAACGTGTGGCAGTAGGGTGAGGGTAAAAAGTTACCCTCACCCTATTTAATTTTAGTTTTACTTTTAATTTATTGATTTATAGTGAAATATACTTCTGTTTGGATGTAAACAACTAATCTCATATCTCACTATTTTGATCCTTTTTCTATCATATAAATGCCGAAAGTGTGTCATTAGTATCTGCTTTTGAAGTACCGTCTCTTATTCTATATTCTTTCATCAATTATAGGTTAATACCTAATGATCTTTCTGTAAACTCTTAATGCTTCTTATGGGCTCACTATAGTAGATAGACTTGTTTACAGTAGTGAGCTTGTTTGTCTACATTTGATAGCTTATTTGTTCACATTGGTGAGCCCTTACTAATCACTAAGCGAGACAGGGCAGACGCATTATATTTTTTACTATATTCTCCTTTGTTAT